>JALGTJ010000001.1 GCA_029821415.1 Candidatus Zipacnadia bacterium | reverse complement strand
TGCTCGGTGTTGATGGTCAAGAAAGGCCCCGGTCCGCTCCGGGCACTGGCTCGCGAGATGTTCCGACCACTGGAAGACGACGAGCGAACCGAGATCATTGTGCCCGAAGAAGAATAGCCCAAGACCGGTCAAGAAATGATCATTCCTGGGCCTGGCATTGGTCCGTGACCAGCGGTCTCTCCTACGCCACTGCCTCTGTCTCAATAGTCAGCAAAGTTGTTGCGGTGAGGTCTTTTTGCTATAATAGCCCTTGGACAAAGGGAGCTATACAGCACTATTTGCAGCTTACGTCGGCGCAAAGACTGGGACCGGGATACCAGAATGATAGATCTGCAGTCAGTAGGTGTGAGGTACCGCGACGGCACCGAGGCGTTGCGGGATATTGACCTGCACATCGAACGGGATGAATTTGCCTTTATCACTGGCCCATCTGGGGCGGGCAAGTCCACGCTTCTCGGGCTAATATATCGTGACATTGTACCTACCGCGGGAAAGGTGGTGGTTGACGGCCAGGACGTAGCGAAACTCCGTCCGGGGCGGGTGCCCTATCTGCGGCGCAAGGTGGGAGTGGTCTTCCAGGAGTTTCAACTGCTACCGCGCAAAACCGTATGGGACAATGTCGGGTTCGCTTTAGACGTAGTCGGAGCCAGCCGCCGGGAGAAATACCACAAGGTGCCAATCAGTCTGGAGTTAGTTGGCTTGACTGAGAAGGCACATGCTTTTCCCCATCAACTCTCTGTGGGGCAGCGCCAGCGGGTGAGCATTGCACGTGCCCTGGTCAACGGGCCGCCCATTCTGCTGGCTGACGAACCCACGGGCAATCTGGATCCGGAGACATCCTGGGAGATAATTCAGCTTCTGCTTAACATCAATGAGCAGGGCACCACGGTGGTGGACATATCGTACGCGACGCCAAGGGAGGCGGCAAGTACGATGCGTCTTAACACGATTGGTTTCCTGCTTAGCGAAGGCTGGGAGGCGGCAGTTCGCAACGGCTTGGTGACGCTGGCGGCTATTTCTAACACTGCCGTGGCTCTACTCATCCTGGGCGGTCTGGCGCTGGTTGGCATCAATGTCCAACATATGGCGGCTCTGCAGGCCCAGGCGGCGGTGATTACAGTTGAACTGGCCGAGGATGCTGATACCGGTGAAGTGGAAAAGATGCTATGGGCCAATCCGCTGGTCAATAATGTGCGGTTCGTCAGCAAGGAGGAGGCGCTGCGGCAGACGGCAGAGCGGGTCGGTCTGGATACGAAGCTTCTGCAAACCAACGCCGGCGATGAGCCGATTTTTGCCAATCCGCTTCCCGATTCATTCATTGTCAAGACAACTGATCCCCAGGACATTCCGCAAGTGGCCGCAGAGGTGAGTCAAATTCCGGGTGTTGCCATGGTACGCTATGCCCAACAGCTTACCGAGAAGCTGTTAGCGCTGGCCCGTGGCATAAAGATAACCGGTGTTGTGGTAGGCGTGTTGATGGTATTGGCTACTCTGGTGGTCATTAGTACAACCATCAGACTGACCATCTATGCCCGTCGTCAGGAGATTCGTATAATGCAACTGGTTGGCGCTACCAACTGGTTCATACGTATTCCCTTTATCATCGAGGGCGTTCTGGATGGGCTGGCCGGCGGGGCAGTAGCCGCGGCAATTCTACTACCTATGTATGGCTATGTGGAGGAGTATGTAGGACACAATTTGCAGTTTATTAACTTGATATATTCCACTGAAGCGTTGCTGATATTTGGTCTGGGGTTAGTGTTGTGCGGTGTGTTGTTTGGCGCTGCAGGCAGTCTGATGGGCTTGCACCGCTATATTCGTGTGGTCTAAGCACGTGGCCGTTGTATTCCCGGTCAAGCGGCCGAGTTTGTCTCTCAGCTTATGAGTGTTAGTCGGGGAAGACGGGCCAGGAAGGAGAACCCCGGGCTAACCTGATACGTCCAGTACATCATTGGGCCAGATGACCATGTGTAACTGCTCGTTGAGAAAAATCTGGGTTGCCGTTGCATGTACCTTGCTGTTGACAGGTAGCTTTTCACTACCAACGCACGCTGGCACGCTGAGCCAATTGCGTAGTAAACTTAACCAGTACTTGTCGCGTCAGAGGCAAGTCAGCAAGCAACTGCGGTCGCTTAAAGCTAAGCAGCAGCAAGCGCGTAGCGGTCTGATTTACGCTCAGCAGCAACTGGCCAATGCGCAGGCCAGACTGCGCGAGGCGGAGGCCCAGTTGCGCAAAACTAAGCAGCATATCGCTGAGACTGAGCAGGAGTTGGCGGAGGCGAAGGCGCGCCTGGACAAGCACGAGGGCGAAATGCAGAAGTATCTGCTGGCCCTGTACCGTGCTGGTGAGCCTACCTATCTGGAGGTAGTCTTCCAAGCTACCTCGTTTGAGGATTTTGTCACTCGTGCAGAGTTCACTCGACGGTTGGCTCAGCGCGACGAGGAGTTGCTGATGGCGCTGGTCAGTGAGAAACAGACCTATGAGCGCAGGCGTGCCGAACTGCTGACCCTGCGAGCGCGTCAGGAGGACCTGCGGGCCCAGATCAAGCGGGAACAAGGTAAGATAAAGGTACAGGCGGCAGCAGCCCGCCGTGAGTTAGACAAGGTCACCCAGGATCGTGCTGCCACTGAGCGGATGCTGGCCCAGATGCAGCAGGAGTCCCGGCAGATTGAGCAGATGCTCGCTCGCTTGCAGCGAGGCGCTGGTCGGCACTACTCGGGAAGCTGGAGCGGCAGCCTGAAGTGCCCAATCTGGAGCAACTATCGTATATCCAGTCGTTTTGGGTGGCGTATCCACCCGATCTTGCACAAGCGGCGCTTCCACGATGGAGTAGACTTGGCTTGCCCTACCGGCACACCCATCCATGCCGCGGACAAGGGGTTAGTAGTCTACACTGGCTGGCGGGGCGGCTATGGCAGGACGATATTGATTGACCACGGCAGCGGCATCTCCACCATGTATGCACATTGTTCCCGTATCGCAGTCAAAAACGGGCAGACGGTCAGCCGCGGCCAGGTCATTGGGTATGTGGGCACGACCGGATTGTCCACCGGGCCGCACCTACACTTCGGGCTGCGCAAATATGGCAAACCAATAGATCCGATGAGATTCTAAGCTAATTGGAGGATAGTGGAGAATTATGAACAGAAGTTCTTTTCAGATGCGAGCATGGTTGATAGTGCTGATTATCATGCTTATGGGCGGCTCATTTGCCGTCGGTGTGGGTGTGAGGTATTCGGCAGCCACTGAACCGTTGCTGAGTCTGGTAGGTCGGGTGGCGCAGGCTGTTCCCGGAGTAGTGACGGAGGGCCAAGGCATAACGGCACGGACTGATCTGCACCCGCTGGCCACTTTCTGGCAAGTGCGTGAGAAGATCCTCAGCGATTTTGTTCAGCCAGTGGATGATCCTGCCAAGCTGACCTATGGGGCAATTCGGGGGATGGTCGCCGCTCTGGGTGATCCGTACAGCCGTTTTATGACCCCTGATGAATATGAAGAGTTCCAGACCGAGGCTTCCGGCCAGTTTGAGGGAATTGGTGCTTATCTGGAGGAGCGCACAGTGGGCGAGACGGGCGAGATAGAGGTAGTGATCTTCTCTATAATTCCGGGCGGTCCGGCCTCGGAGGCCGACATCCGCCCTGGTGATGTAGTGGTGGCGGTTGATGATGAGCCCGTTGACGGCAAGCACGTTGGCGCGGTTGCCGACTTGATTCGTGGCCCTGAGGGTACCGAGGTGACGCTTACCCTCCGGCGCGAGGGGCGCGTCGAGCCAGTTACAGTTTCGGTCCCACGGCGGCAGGTGACGCTGCCCCCTCCGGAGCACAAAGTGATCAATGACAAGATCGGTTACGTATGGTTGCATACCTTCAACAAGCAGGCCGAAGTCCAACTGCGGGCGGCCATTGAAGAACTACTAAGTAAGGGCATTAAGGCCCTGCTGCTGGATCTTAGCGACAATGGGGGCGGGCTGCTGGACCAAGCCATCTCGGTAGCTAGTCTGTTCTATGAGAATAAGCCAGTGGTCTACGTGCGCGAGCGCGGCCAGCAACTACAACCGCTGAATGCCCTTGCTGGCCAGAAGATTGTTCCCGCCGATATGCCTGTGGCTGTGCTGGTGACGGGTGGCAGCGCCAGTGCTTCAGAGATTGTTGCGGGGGCACTGCAGGACTTGGATCGCGCGATAATCATCGGACAGAATACCTTCGGCAAAGCCAAGGTTCAGACCCTTATCCCGCTGGACGACGGTTCGGCATTGGCCCTATCAACCGCTGTTTATCTTACGCCAAATAAGCGAGACCTAAGCAAAACAGGCGAAAATGGCAAGCGCGGTATTAAACCCGATGTTGAGCTGCCCGGCTTTGATCCGGATGGTTCCTTGACTGCGCAGCAGTGGCATGAGGGTATGGTGGACAAGGCAGTGGAGATACTGGAGAAAAAGCTGGCGGGATAGGCCAGCATATAGTAGGCTCTGTAGCGACAGCCAGGGACTGAGACGATGAGCTGAGATATTGCTGGACTTGCGGGGAAGATCAGCTATGAGACAACAAGATCACATTGATCGGCGCTATCTGCGAATGCAGGCGGTTGTGCGGATGTACCGGGCGGCCTTGCTGTTCGCGCTCATAGTGATTATTATTCTTAGTGTGAGCCTTCTGGCCGGGCGCCGGCGTTTCGCCCGGGCCATCAAGATAGACGGCGAGATTGCTGCGTTGGTAGCGAGCAAGAAGGCTGCTGACCAGGTCCGTTCCCGCCTGCTTAAGGAAGGCAAGCAGAACTTGCCCGGGCTGGCCTCGTTTGCTCAGCAATGGGAGGACGTCTCCTGGCCGATTGAGAATCGGAAGATTCTATCAGTACCTGAAGCGATCGAGCTACTTCGTCACAAGGTATTGGTGTTGGTGAGTGCTGCCGCGATTGAGGTGGATGGTCGGGAGGCGGTGGTGATGGCGACCGAGGAACTGGCCAAGCGCGTGCTTGATGAAGTAAAGCGTAAGTACGTCGGCGACGAAGAGACGGGGCTGTTGGAGCCTCCCAAGTTTCGCCAGGATGTTCGCATCGCGGAGGTCTCGCGGCCTGCTGCGGAGATTATGACCGAATTGGGTGCCGCTGTGGAGCAACTCACTAAGGGCGGCACCGCTGCTAAGACATATGTGGTCAAGGCGGGCGACTGGCCGGCCAAAATCGCCCACAAGCATGGTATGTCCTTGGCCAAGCTGAAAGAGCTCAATCCTGGTGTTACCGACCGCATTCTGTACCCGGGCGATAAACTAAAAGTCTCCGCAGCTACTGCTCCCTTAACGGTGGTCACAGTCAAAGAGGAGACCAGAATCAAGCAATTGCAGCCAGGCACCTATGAGATTCGCACGCCTACCCTTCCCAAGGGGACAAGGGAGGTCGTCCGCAAGGGTAAGCCTGGCAAGAAGCGGGTATGGGACAGAGTTGTCTACGAAAATGATAAGGTCGTTCGGCGTGAGCCTATTAGGGGCATTATCCTCGAAGAGCCGGAGGCAGAAAGAATATTGGTAGGAACGGGGCCGCAGGCAGTCAGCGGAGGACATAGGTAGCTTCGGCTACTGGCGGCATCTTCCCGTGTGGGACACGGGGCTGCCGGGCGACGGAGTCTGTCTATCCGTGGGTAGCGGTGGTAATGAGCAGGGAGGTTATCTCCATCAGTGATGATAGTGTAGCACTGGTCAAGCGGCTGTTGAGCCAAGCCGCCCGACGAGTGGACGAATATCTTCCTCAGTTTCTTCCCCAGGTGGGCCAGCCGGCTCAGCAGGTGGTTGAGGCAATGCGCTACAGTCTGCTTGGCGGCAAGCGCATTCGGCCTCTGATTGTTCTGCAATCTGCTGAGACATTCGGCGTGCCGGCGCACGCAGTTATGCCCACCGCTTGCGGTTTCGAGCTGTTGCATACAGCGACGCTCATCCACGATGATCTGCCGGCCATTGATGATAGTCCCCTGCGCCGCACGCGCCCGTCGTGCCATGCAGCCTTTGACGAGGCCACCGCCATTCTAGCCGGTGACGCCCTGATAATTGCAGCTTATGACGCCCTGGTCGCGCAGGCGCGGGTCGAAGCGATAACCTCCGACGCTGTATTGCAGGTGATCGCTGAATTCGGCAGTTATGTCGGGGCAAGTGGGGTAATTGGTGGCGAGTCTGCCGACATTTATGGCGAGAGGGTAGGAACGGATCGCGAGTTGCTTGAGTATATTCACTTGAACAAGACGGCGAAACTGTTTGAGGGAGCCGGGCGTGCCGGAGCAATTCTGGCGGAGGCCGGCGACGAATCTATTGAGGCAATTGGCAGCTACTGCCGGTTATTGGGCTTGCTATTCCAGGTCACTGATGACATTTTGGACGTCACCGGTAGTGCTGAGACGCTCGGCAAGCCGACGGGGGTCGATGAGCAGGCCGGCAAGCAGACCTATCCCGCGCTGGTGGGTGTGGACGGTGCCCACCAGTACGCTCGGGACCTAGGTGAGCAAGCGGTAGAGATAGTCAACAAACTTCCAGCCAATCATTCATTCTGGCAAGGCCTGGTCAAACTGCTGCTCGACCGTCAGACCTAGGTGTGAGCTGCTTAAGTAAGCAGACCACAGTAGTGAGGCAAATAGATGGAAGTCAGTATAGTGGCCATAAGAATGGCCAACGAGGCGACCCGTGAGCATAGTAGAGTCTACTCGCTGGGCCCGCTGATCCACAACCGCCAGGTGATAGAGGACCTGGCCAAGGCTGGCCTAACGGTCGTTGACGACCTTAACAAGGTGCCTGATGGTGCTCCACTGATGATTCGCGCCCACGGGGTGGGCCCCAAGGTCTACCAGCAGGCCCGCGCGCGGGGGCTGGAGATAATTGATGGCACCTGTCCTTTTGTTGACCGCGTTCAGCGCAAGGCCCGGCAGTTCGCCGAGATGGGCTACCAGGTCCTGGTGTTGGGTGATGCTGACCACCCTGAACCCAAGGCTATTGTTGAGCACAGTTACGGGCAGGCGATCATTGTGGAAGGGCCTCAGGATCTCAAGAAGCTGTCGCTTGACACCAGGGTTGCCGTAGTTGCTCAAACCACTCAGCGGCGTGACAGTCTGGAAGCACTGGTCGTGGCGCTATTGTCCCAGGTTGAAGAGCTTATCGTGGCCAACACAATCTGTGAGGCCACTACTACCCGCCAGCAGGCATCCATGGCCGAAGCAGTTCAGGTTGATTTGATGATAGTGGTAGGTGGCTACCACAGCGCTAATACCCGGCGTCTGGCTGAGATGTGTCGGGCCATTGGCACCACTACCTACCATATTGAGACCGCGGCAGAGATCGATCCGCAGTGGCTGAAGGGGGTGGCGACGGTGGGCGTTACTGCCGGCGCCTCAACGCCCCTGGAAGCGGTCCAGGCCGTGGCTGCCCGGCTGCGCGAACTTACTGGTAATTAAGCATAAGGAGTAGCCGATGATCACTAGTTTTGATGAGGTCTTTGACCGGGTTAAGAGCGAGCCGACTCGTCAGGTGGCCGTTGCCGCCGCGGGGCAGCGCGAAGTGCTGGAATCGGTAAAGCAGGCTCAGGAAAGGGGCATTGCTACCGGGCTTTTAGTCGGTGACCAGGATGATATTGAACGAATTGCCGATGAAATTGACATGGAGTTGGATGGAGTCGGGATTATAAACGCCCCCGACGATCTGTCGGCAGCTCACCTGGCGACTCAGGCTGTCCATGAGCACCGTGCCGACTTGTTGATGAAGGGCTACCTTCATACTGATGATTTCCTGCGGGCAGTGCTGGACAAAGAGACTGGCCTGCGTACCGGCTCGATAATGAGCCATGTATTCTTGATAGAGGTGCCCGAGCAGCAAAAGCTGCTGATGGTGACCGACGGGGCGATGAATATCGCTCCCGACCTGCAGATGAAGGCTGCTATCATAATGAATGCCGTCTATCTAGCCCACCTGCTGGGTAATCCCTGTCCCAGGGTCGGAGTGTTGGCGGCGATTGAATTGGTAAACCCGAATATGCCTGCTACGCTCGATGCGGCGGCGCTGGGTGCTATGGCCCGCCGCGGTCAATTCCCTAAGTGCACCGTGGATGGGCCTTTTGCGATGGACAATGCTATTTCGGTAGCTGCCGCCCAGATCAAGGGAATTGGCGGCGAGGTGGCTGGCCGCTGCGATATTTTACTTGTTCCCAATATTGAGGCGGGGAATATACTGGTGAAGACTTTTAGCTTTCTGTGCGGGGGAAAGAGCGCGGGCGTATTGATCGGCGCTCAGGCTCCAGTGGTACTAACCTCGCGGGCCGACAGCGCCGAGGCCAGGCTGCGCTCAATTGCGCTGGGCGTGCTGATGCATAACATGCAACGTTATTCTCGCCTCAAGATCGGGCGGGTGCACTTTTGAGTCCATCTCGCTGGGGCATCGGAGGAATATCCTCTGAGGCTGGCGAAGCGTAAGAGCGCAGATAATTCCAACCAACTTGGTGGTGGAGATAGATGTTTGAGTTGAGTGTAATCACCGATGAGATCTCGCAGGACTTTGAGCGGGTTGTGGAAGTTGCTGCTGAGTACGGCGTCACTGCCGTGGAGCCCCGCTCAGTGTGGGATAAACCGCCTCAGGAACTGACTGATGACGAATGCCGCCGGATTAAGCAGATTGCTGATGGCGCTGGTATGAAAATCTGTTGCATTGCCGCGCCCTTTCTCAAGTGTGACATTGGCGATGAGCAGCAGTACGACACTCATCTGCAGTATCTGAGGCGCTTCTGCGAGATGGCTCATATGTGGGACTGCCAGATCATCCGCGGATTTACCTTCTGGAAGACCGGCCCGGCTAGCAGCGTCTGGCAGCAGCTTATCGACTCTTTTGAGGAGCCTCTGGAGATATGCGAACAGGAAGATGTCTATCTGGGTATTGAGAATGAGGCCTCCACCCACATCGCTACGGCCCGCGAAGCCGTGCAGCTTTATGAGGCCATCAATCATCCGCGACTGCGAGCCATCTGGGATCCGGCCAATGAGGTCTTTGCTGAGGAAGGCGAGGTGCCCTTCCCCGATGCTTGGCAGCGGATGAAGCCGTGGGTCATCCATGTCCACATCAAGGACGCAGTTAAGGATCCCGATGCCCCAGAGGGTGCGCGATGTGTACCCGTCGGCGACGGCGGCTACATTGACTACCCAGGCCAATTCCAGGCCCTTCTGGATATGGATTATGCGGGGGCTTGTTCGTTGGAGACGCACTGGCGGCCCGATACTGAGTTGGACTCCGCTCTGCTCAACCAGCCGGGTGGCGCCGCCTTTTCGGCTGGTGCCGAGGCGGCCAGCCGCATCTGTCTGGAGAAGATCAATAATATCATAGCTGAACTCGGCGTTAGACTTTAACAGGAATGGGTGAAACCGCTACTGGCCGTTGGAGCGGTCTTGACATATGAGTGCAAAGTAGTTAGCATGTTTTGCGTATAGGCCCTGATTACTGCTCAGATCACAGTTTACCTTGTAGCAACGGAGACATCAAATTGGCACAGCATCGCCAACAGGCTCAGGGCGGCGTATTAAGACGTATTCGGTTGCGTTCACCGGCACGAGTATTGCTGGTGGTTGCACTGGTCTCCGTGTTCGTTGGTACCCACGGTCAGTTCCTCGATCCAGTCTGCCGTGCCGTAAGCCTCTCCAGTCAACTGTTGTATCTGCGTATCCAATACCAACGTTTGGTTCAGAACAACAAACGACTTGCTGATGTCGCAGCCTACTTGGAGACTGAGGAAGGTCAGGAGTTGGCTGCGCGCAGTGAGCTGGGGGCGCTGAAGAAGGGTGAACGACTGGTAATCTGTCAGCCATCGCCGTCAACTGTCTCCCAATCTCTGAGTATCTCACAAAGGCTTCATCGCAGTCTGAGCCGGGGACACCAGGCGTGGCATAATACCGTGAGCTATGTCGGGGAACTGGTTGCTTGTCTGTTTTCTACCTCAGGGCCCTCGTTGCCTGACGCTTCCGAGGATTCTCCTACGGCCCACGAAGCCAGGAATATTCAACCGTAGGAATAAGCGTAGGTGCGAAGACAGCTACCGAGTGTTCGGAGGCCCGGAAGGTGGGGTTGGTGTGGTGGATTGTGAACGTTTTTCCTGGGGCGCTGGTTCCTTATCGTCAGCTTGGGTCGCGTCCCCATAGTGGCGCATCCGGTATTACTGGAAAGCGGTTCTGCCTCTCGCCCCGATATCAGTGAGGCGAGTTGCCCGCATTAGTATCTGTTTCACTGGGGTGCTCCGAGTCGTCCGGCTGTGGTGACTTGATCATCGGAAGTGCTGGTACACGGTCGGTATTGCTATGCATGTTGGACGCTTTCTCGTCCGGTTGCTGGTCGGCTTGTTCATAGTAGTAATAGTAATAATAGTAGTAGTGATAGCCACTCCGACTTATATCCATCTTGTTGAGTACTGCCCCCAATATGTTACCACGTGCTCGATTAATTAGCCGGATGGTTTCATTGAACGCATCCCGGGTGACCAGCCCTGACTCAGCTACGAGGATGGTAGTGTCCAACTTAGCAGATAGCACCATGGAGTCGGCCAGCATAATGCTGGGCGGGGAGTCGAACAAGATTATGTCGGCGTGGCCCGCGACCTCGGCGATAAAGTCGTCCATACGACGCGAATCCAGCAATTCGGTGGGATTGGGCGGCAACGGGCCGCTGGTCATCACACGCAGTTTCTCTATCTGAGTCCGCTGAAGAGCATCTTCTACGGTGATTTCTCCCAGCAGCACACTGGTCAGGCCCGGTGTGCTATCCAGATCGAATAGCCGGTGGAGGCTGGGGCGACGTAAGTCGCCGTCAACGAGGATGACCGACTGTCCTGCTTGAGCGAAGACCACGCCCAGGTTAGCCAGTACCCTACTCTTGCCCTCACCGCTGCCTGCGCTGGTCACCAGAAAAGTTCGTACTGGATTATCCAGGGTAGCAAAATTAATATTCGAACGCAGGGTGCGGTAGGCCTCGGCTGGGGGACTGCGTGGGGCCTCAATTGTTAGTAGGCCGGTTGTTTCGGTCTCGGACAGCGGGATGACCCCAAGGAAGTCCACTTCGGTGTACTGCGAGATGTCATCAGGGGTGTAAATGGCAGTATCAAGCACCTCCTTCAACAGCGCGAGAGCTATCCCAGCAACCAGCCCTATCATCCCAGTGAATAAGATGCTGCGAAATACGTTCACCTCCATCGGAGTTCCCTCTATCGCCCGATCCAACACGTCTGCTGTGCCCGGCTTAGCTGCTTTTTGCAATCGGCGGTCGCGTAGCTGCTGAAGCAGGGCTTCGTAAGTCTGTTCATGGAGCCCGACTTCGTACTCATCTTGCTGGAGGATGCTTTCCTTCTCCGCCAGGTTCATCGCTTTGCTGCGGGTCTGGCTAATGAGATTCTGCAGAACGCTGATGCGAGCGCGCAGGCTGGCTGCCCGCATTCTGTTAGTCTCCAGTTGCTGAGATAGTTCGTCCAGGCGGGCCTGGCTGACAACCTGCTTCTGCCGGATGAATTGTGGTTCGTTGGCAATCTGCTTACTGAGTTCTTCGATCTGCAGTTTTGCCTGCTGGATGGCAGGGTGATCGCGGGTATAACGAGCTTGTAGCTGTGCGAGAGTGAGGCGGGCGGTTTCCAACTGTGCTTGTAGACTGCTGCGATACGGATTGGTCACTGGCTGTTCCGAGATGGGTGAGCTGCGCAGTTCAGCCAGTTGTCGTTCCAGTTCCCTGGTAGCTGACTCAGTCGCGGCTAAGTCGGCTTGAGCTTGGTCCAGGCTGGACTCGTAGGTGCGCAACATACTGGCAGCCGTCTGACCAGCATCGGGACTGACAATGCCCCACTGCTTCTGCTTGATCTGCTTGGCTTCCTGGGCCTTCTGCAGTTCGCTCTGAGTTTTTTCCAACTGCTTCTCGAGGAACTGGACTGCAGAGGAATCTTCGGCACGCCAGTACTCGGCGCTTAGTTCCACAAAGCTATCGGCTACGGCATTGACGAAAGCGACAGCGTTAAGCTCATCCTCATGGACGGCCTCAATGCGTATGCGGTCCGGAGGAAAGGGGCGGGCCGTGATGCTGTTGGCGATTTCGGAGGCGCTAGCAATGATCTGACCAGCCGTGCGCGATTCTAAGCGATCAGCAGCCAGTTGCGCCACTTCGTTGCTCTGGGCCAGAGCTGCTTGGGTGTCCAATGACATCTGTCGGCTTCGTTGTGCCTGGTTTTGCTGCCCGGGTCCCCAAAAAAAAGTCTCCGGTTGGGTGTAGACCACCACCCAAGCGGTGGCTCTATAGCGCTTGGGGTAAAGTTTAGCGTAAATGCCGCCACTTACCGCCGTTACCAGAGCTATCACGAAGATGAACCATCTATTCTTCCGGACAATCCGCAGATAGTCCTGTGCCTCAAAGGTGTTTGGTGGCCGAGTGGTTTCCAACTATTTTCACCTGTGGTGCTGTGCTGCAGAGTTTCACCTGACTGCCTCTATGCGCACTTGGGTAGCTTATCACGATTTGTCGCACGCTGTCAAGTCTGTGCCGTAGGGGTGGTTTCCTCTGATGAAGAACCAGATAGCGTGTGAGGAAGTCCTGTCAAAGTTAAGGCTGAGCAAAGCTGGGGGCTGGGCCTGATGGACCGAAACAAGTGACGACGTAGGTGCACGAGTAAGGGGCATTGTTGTATGGTATTGGTTCAAGGTGACGCGCATGCTGGCAGGCAGAAGTGGAAAGGGGCCTTGACAAGCCTGCGCCGGAGTGCTATAATAAATTACTTGCATGACCAGCGGGCCTTCGAGCACATACCTGTTACCTAATTACGTTGATGTGGCGTGGGGTATACTTCTGACTGCACGACCCTAGCCTTATACTTCAATACATCCCCTAAAACATTACGCGGGGTTGCGTGGGCCGTTTAGCGTGTCATCGTAATCGTGATACAGCCCTATGTGCTGTATTGCACTGTGGCAACAAGGAGCTTGCTAATACAATGGGCACAGAGCGATTAACAATGCTCAAACTCAAACCCCGGCAGCAGAATCCGGCTGACATGAATCTGCTGCCCAATTTGATCTCAATCCAGACGGACTCGTATCAATGGTTCATAGATGAAGGGCTACGCGAGTTATTCGCTAATTTTAGTCCCATCGAAGATTATACAGGTGTATTGGCCCTGGAATTTGTAGGCTACCGTGTGGGGGAGCCTGCCCGTAGCTTGTACGAGTGCCGGGAGACTGATGCCACTTTCGAGCAGCCCATCTATGCTCAGGTACGCTTGGTCAATCGGGAGACCGGGGAGATCAAAGAAACTGAGCTATACATGGGCGAACTTCCCAAAATGACCGCGGGCGGCACTTTCCTGATCAATGGTGCTGAGCGAGTTGTGATTAGCCAGTTGTCTCGTTCGCCGGCGGTCTATTTTCGGGACGATATTGATTCCGCGGGCAAGGTTCTCTATTCAGCTCAGATAATCCCTGCCCAAGGAGCTTGGGTAGAGATCAGCCAGGCCAGTAACGGCTCAATAAGTGTCAAGACTGGACAGACCCGTAAGTTTGCTGCGACTACGCTGCTACGGGCACTGGACTGGTTTGAAAATCCGGAAGACTCCAGGCTTCCCCGCACCGGGTCTGACGCTGAAATACTGGAGTACTTTGGCGAACCTCATATGATCGGTGTCGAAGAACTGCTTGACAGCTTCGTGCAGCGTGAAGAGACGGGAATGCCCGGACTGGAGGCATACGACACTTATTACTCACTTGACGAGATTACGGACAAAGGTGGGAACGTTGTTGTGGGTGAGTATGAGTACATCAGCGAGAGCGTCGCCCAGCGGCTAAGGGAAATAGGGCGTAAGCGCGTTCGTGTACTCACGGTGCCTTACGAAATTCATGAGACTCTTCAGGATGACCATACTCATTCTGCCGAGGAGGGGTTGCTGGATGTATACCGTAAGATGCATCCCGGCGACCCAGCCACTATCGAAAGCGCTGAATCGCTTATCTATTCCTATTTCTTTGATCCTAAGCGTTACGACCTGAGCAAGGTGGGACGTTACAAGATTAATCAGAAGATAGGTTCGCAGGTGGATGAGCACGTCCGTCACTTGACGCGGGAAGATCTGCTGAGGATCCTGGAATACATGGTCGGGTTGGCGCGAGGTAGGGGCGAAGTGGATGACATTGACCACTTGCAGAACAAACGTGTGCGGGCTGTTGGGGAACAGTTGCAGGATGAATTGCGCACCGGATTCTTCCGGATGGAGCGCGTAGCCCGTGAGCGAATGGCTAGCCAGGAGCCCGAGGAGATGGTGCCGGCCTCGGTGATTAGCATCAAGCCGATCACAGCGGCGATAAACAGCTTTTTTGGTAGTGGTCAGCTCTCGCAGTTTATGGATCAGATTAATCCTCTGGCCGAGCTTGCCCATAAGCGACGATTGTCGGCACTGGGCCCGGGGGGCCTTTCCAAACAGAGCGCCAAGCTCGAGGTGCGCGATGTCCACCACTCACATTATGGGCGGATCTGTCCAATCCAGACCCCGGAAGGTCCTAATGTAGGGTTGATTGGCTATCTGGCCCTCTATGCGAGAGTCAATGATATGGGCTTCATTGAGGCTCCGTATTACCGAGTGGAGAACGGTCGCGTGACTGACCAGATCGAGTATCTGGATGCAGCCGAGGAAGAGCAGTTCAATATTGCCACCAGTGCTGAGCCGCTTGATGAGGATGGCAGGTTTATCAACGACGAGATTCTTGTGCGCCGAGGAAGCAGTTTCCCTCGGGTGCCCGCTGACCAGGTGGACTATCGGGATGTATCTGCCTGCCAGATCTTCTCAGTCGCCACGGCGCTGATTCCGTTCCTGGAAAATGACGATCCAGTGCGGGCTCTGGCTGGTTCAAATATGCAACGACAGGCTGTGCCACTAGTCAAGCCGGAAGCGCCTCTGGTCAAGACCGGCATCGAGCGGGTCGCTGCGTATGACTCGGGTGCCCAATTGATTGCTGCCCGCGATGGCACTGTGAAGACCGTTTCTAGTGAGCATATAGTGGTCGAATACGATGATGGGACCGAAGAACGCCTGGTCCTTAACAAGTTTATGCGCTCCAATATGGGCACATGTATGAATCAGCATGCGCTTGTTTCGCCCGGCGATCGGGTCAAAGCCGGCCAGATTCTTGCTGATGGTGCCTCTACTGCCGGTGGTGAATTGGCTCTCGGCCGGAATCTGACAGTGGCCTTTATGCCTTTTGAGGGCTTCAACTATGAAGATGCCATATTGGTCAGTGAACGTCTGGTTCAGGAGGATCTGCTGACTTCGATCCACATTGAACGTTATGAGTGCGAGGCGCGGGACACCAAACTTGGCTCCGAAGAGATTACGGCCGACATTCCCAATGTCGGGGAAGATGCGCTGAAGGATCTTGATGACAACGGCGTGGTACGAATAGGGGCCGAAATCCGCGGTGGTGACATTATCGTCGGGAAAGTTGCTCCCAAGGGCCAGTCGGAATTGACTGCTGAGGAGAAGTTGGTCATCGCGATCTTTGGTAAGAAGGCCGAGGAGATGCGCGACGTGTCTTTGCGTGTCCCCCACGGGGAAGGGGGGATAGTCATCAACACGCGGGTATTCTCCCGCTACCGCTATCAGTGCAGGAAGTGTCAGGCCGAGTACGGCTATGGGACGAAACCGGATCGCCTTACTTGCCCGCGGTGTGGCGGTGGACTGAAGAAGCTGCCACCAGATCAGCTTAGGCCAGGCGTCAATCAGATGGTTCAGGTCTTTGTGGCGCAACGGCGCAAGGTTATGGTTGGTGACAAATTAACTGGTCGGCACGGCAATAAGGGTGTTATCTCCAAGATTATGCCGATCGAAGATATGCCTTATCTTGCTGATGGCACCCCGGTTGACTTGTGCTTGAACCCGTTAAGCGTGCCGTCGCGGATGAATATTGGCCAGGTTTTTGAAACACATCTCGGTTATATAGCCACACACATGGGCACGGACTTCATCTGTCCTGTATTTAATGGATACTCGGCCGAAGAAATCCGCTCCGGAATGGCGGTCGTTCAACAGCAGATGCGCTATAGTATGCTGGCTGGCTATGCCCAGCGTGAACTGAATAGATTTGGCCCAATGGTCAATCTGGCTGACTTCAACTCTGACAGCATCAAGGAGCTACAGTCGGAGATTAGCCGACAGTTGGGACAGCATGATAAGGAGGAACTGACACCGCTCGCTGAGTGGCTGGCAGTTGACCCTGACGAGTGGGAAAAAACCCCTGAGGAGCAGGCGGCTGAGTTGTTGACCGATATTGCTACGGAACGGGCCTGGCAGCGGGTGCAGTTCGATCCGGAAACGGGGCGGTCGGTTCTCTACGATGGGCGCACCGGCCAGCCCTTCAATCAACCGGTGACGGTCGGCACGATGTACATCCTCAAGCTACACCACTTAGCTGAAGACAAGATCCATGCGCGCTCAACGGGACCGTATTCGCTGATTACTCAGCAGCCGCTGGGCGGCAAGGCCCAAATGGGCGGCCAGCGCTTCGGCGAGATGGAGGTCTGGGCTTTGGAGGCATATGGGGCTGCCCATGTATTGCAGGAAATGCTGACTGTGAAGTCTGATGACGTGGAGGGCCGAGTCCAGACATACGAGTCGATCGTGAAAAATGAGAACATTGAGGAGCCAGGCATTCCCGAATCGTTCAAGATTCTGGTTCGTGAGATGCAGAGCCTGGCGCTTGATGTGAAGGTGGAAAACGAAGACGGTGAAGTTGTTGATTTAAGTAGCGATGGGAGGAGTCTCAGGTAGCAGGTCCAGGCGTGGTTGTGACGATCGGATATCGTTTGTAAAGCTATTGACTGTGCCGAATGTTTGGAGGAGAGACAGTTGGCTGTAACCAGTACTGATTTCGAAGCAATCACAGTAGGGCTGGCGTCGCCCGAGGCCATCCGCTCGTGGTCGCACGGCGAGGTCAAGAAGCCGGAGACCGTTAACTACCGCACCTATAAGCCCGAGCGTGATGGGCTATTTTGTGAACGCATCTTCGGTCCTACTAAGGATTGGGAGTGTCACTGCGGCAAATACAAAAAGATCAAGTTTAAGGGCATTATTTGTGACCGGTGTGGGGTGGAGGTCACGCAACGTAAGGTCCGGCGGGAACGGATGGGTCACATTGAGCTGGCGGCTCCAGTATGCCACAGTTGGTACTTGAATGGGGTACCTAGCCCGATCAGCCTCCTGCTTGACATCTCCAAAACGGTGCTGAAGGAGGTCGCTTATTTTGCCTCCTACATCACCACTCGGGTCAACCGTGACCGCATTGAAACAGGGCGCGAGTTGATTCAAGAAGCCATTGAAGAAGAGAAGCAGGAAGTTCGCGAAACCTGCGACGAGGCCATTTCCCGACTCCAGCGGCATTACGAACGCTTGCAAAAACAGGCATCTGGTGAGGAAGTTGAGGAGCCCGAAGACGAGGGCGAGCCTGACTTCTTAGGCATAAGCCTTGCTCACGAACCGTTGCCCGCGGAAATGAGCCAGCAGGAACTGGGACAGAGGATTCAGGAAGAACAAAAGCTGGCTGCCCAGCGCATTGAGCAACTCCAAGAAGCCGTGGAGATGCTGTTCGAGCTGGTGCCGAAGCAGCCATTGTCTGAGGTAGAGTATCGGCGGCTACGGGAAGTGGAGACGATCTGCGAGAACCGATTGGGCAAAGAGTTCGGAGACCTTTTTGAGGCCGGGCTCGGTGCGGAGGCCATACGGGATTTGCTGGCTGATATTGACCTGGACGAGATGGCGCATGACCTGCGCAAGGAGATCGAAGAGCGTAGTGGAGCGCGGCGGGCCCGGGCGGTTAAGCGACTGAAGATTGTTGAGGCCTTTCGTAACTCGAAAAACCGGCCCGAATGGATGATACTGGAAGTCATTCCGGTATTGCCTCCGGATCTGCGTCCTATGGTCCAGCTTGATGGCGGGCGGTTCGCCACTTCGGATTTGAATGACCTGTATCGGCGAGTGATCAACCGTAATAATCGACTGCGGCGCATAATCGAGATTAATGCCCCAGAGTCGATCATCAATCACGAGCGACGCTTGCTGCAAGAGGCAGTGGATGCCTTAATTGACAATAGCCGGCGGCGGCGGCCAGTCACGGGTACTAATAGGCGTCAGCTCAAGTCGCTCAGTGACCAGCTAAAAGGTAAGGGAGGCCGATTCCGCAAGAATCTGCTCGGCAAGCGGGTGGATTATTCCGGTCGTTCAGTCATTGTCGTTGGACCACAGTTGAAGCTGCACCAGTGCGGATTGCCGCGCGAGATGGCTCTGGAACTGTTCAAGCCCTTCGTGATGAATCGGCTCGTCGACGCCGGATACACCACCAACATCAAGACCGCCAGACGAATGATTGAACGCATGGAGCCGGAGGTCTGGGATGCTCTGGATGAGGTAATCGAAGATCATCCGGTGCTGCTTAACCGTGCGCCGACCTTGCATCGGCTGGGTATTCAGGCGTTCGAACCTGTCCTGGTGGATGGCAAAGCGATACAACTGCATCCGCTGGTCTGTCAGGCGTTCAACGCCGACTTTGATGGCGACCAGATGGCTGTTCATGTACCGTTATCAGCCTATGCCCAGGCGGAAGCGCGCCTGTTGATGATAGCGTCACGGAATCTGTTTAAGCCCGGTGACGGTAGTCCTATCGCTCAGCCGTTGTACGATGTAGTGTTAGGCTGCTACTATCTTACCCAGCAAAGCCCGGAAGTGGTAGGGACGGGCAAGGTTTTTGAGAGCGCCGAGGCTGTAATCAGCGCCTACGAGCACCATATGATAGATCTGCACGCCAACATCGTGGCGCGCCTGCCTCGTTTGGAAGTTAGAGTATTTCGCGCGAACGGTGACGAACTGCCCATAGATCGCGATTTGGAAAATCAGTTGCGACATATAATAGCAGTGGCTGTCAGTGATGAACATCCGCCGCGCAGGCGCTCGATCGAGGTTACCATTACTGACGAGATGGTACGCCAGGCTGAGCAGGGCGGTAGTGTCTCAGACACCCTGCTACGGGCTGACCCCGAGGAGTGGTTGCGCCGATCGGCGGCCCAGATCGGAGGCCGCGCTTGTCTGGAGGGCCGCTGGCTGGTCGGTACTACAATTAGGTTGGAACTACGCCGCGAACTGACCGAGACGACGGTGGGCCGGGTCATCTTCAACCACTATCTGCCCATTGACTTACCTTTTGTTAATCATCCACTGAGTAAAGATGAGCTTTCTGAGCTTGTCACAATGTGCTACAACAGCTATGGCGAGGCACGCACTGCGCAGCTACTTGACGATATCAAGTCAATTGGGTTTGAGTTTGCCACCAAGGCTGGTGTCAGTATCTGTGTAGCCGATACCGACGTACCCACACGTCGCGATGAAATCGTGAAGGCGACAGAGCACGAAGCTGCGCGAATCAATAAGCAAGCTCGGGACGGTATCATTACCGAAGATGAGCGTGAGCAACAGGTTTTACAAAAGTGGACACAGGCTCGCGAACAGGTAGTGGACGAAATATTGGACAACATTGGCTCGTTCAACTCTATCTGGATGATGGTTGACAGCGGTGCGCGGGCCAACCGCTCTCACATCTCCCAGATTGCTGGTATGCGAGGGTTGATGAGCGACCCCTTTGGTCGTCTAATTGAAGACCTGCCAGTGCGCAGTAATTTCCACGAGGGGCTTGACCCGCTCGAGTACTTCGTGTCCACTCATGGGGCTCGCAAGGGACTGGCTGATACTGCTCTTCGCACGGCCGACGCCGGTTACTTGACTCGCCGACTGGTGGATGCGGCTCAGGACGTGATTGTCACTGCTGAGGACTGCGGGACCCGCGACGGCATCATCATGACTGATCTGTATGTCAACGATCTGCAATGTCCAGAATGTGGGCAGATTGACCAGCATCGGGACGGAAGGTGTCATAGCTGCGGAGCTGACCTAATTGCGACGGAAGAAGACGGAATCATCTGCAGGCTCCATGACCGTATCATTGGACGGACAGCCGCCGAGGATGTGGTCAACCCTGAGACCGGCGGGCTCATCGTCGCAGCGGGACAAGAGATTGATGAGCGAGCAGCGGATCTGATTGATGAGGCGGGTATCCGGGCAGTGAAGGTGCGCTCGCCATTGACTTGCGAGCTGGAAGACGGAGTCTGTGTTAAGTGCTATGGTCGCGATATTGGCCGCCAGAAGCCGGTGGAGATTGGCACAGCTATCGGCATTATCGCTGCACAGTCCATCGGTGAGCCGGGCACACAGTTAACTATGCGTACCTTCCATACCGGCGGGGTTGCGGCGGAGTACATAACCGGTGTAGCTGACGTCAAGAAGCGTAAGCAGCAAGCTCTCCAGAGCCTCAGCGATGATATCGACCAGGGACGAGTCTCCCTTGAAGTAGTTGGAGGCGGGACCCGCGCTCGTGGCAAGGCGATTCGGGAGATGCTTAAGGTTTTGGAGAGCCCGGTGCACGGGTTGTTACGTGTGGTCGAGTTGTTTGAGGCTCGCACGCCCAAGGGACAGGCTATCACTGCGGAGTTGGACGGTGTGGTCGAGGACATTGAGATGAAGGGCCTGCGGACTGTCATCATTCGCTCCGAGCAAGCACTGGATGATGTTGATGTCATTCGCGGCGGACAACTTGCGGAAGACATCGTAGATGCTAACGGTGAGGTGATTGCTCAGAAGGGCCAGAAACTGCTAAAGAAGCTCCGAGCACGTCTCAAGGAGGCTGGCGTGGAGACGGTTCCGCTGCGTCTGTCTCACCTGGTACCGCCTCGGGGGCGTCTGTATGTGCGCAAGGGCACAGTAGTGCGTGCCGGCGATCAGCTCACGGCGGGTCCGGTTGATCCTCAGACTATCCTGAATGAAAAGGGTATCCGCGGCGTCCAAGATTATCTGCTTCGCGAGATTCAGGCCGTCTACCACACGCAAGGCATTAGGATCAATGACAAGCATATTGAGGTAATTATTCGCCAGATGCTGAAGAAGCGTAAGATTCTGGACCACGGCGACACCCGCTTCCTACCTGGTGAAATAGTTGACAAGTTCGCATTCAGCCAGGAGAATCGTCGTGTTGAAGAGCTTGGCGGTCGGCCAGCAACGGCTGAGCCATTGCTACTGGGCATTACTCAGGCATCGCTGGCTACAGAAAGCTTCCTGTCGGCGGCCAGCTTTCAGCGCACTATCCGCGTGCTAACTGAAGCGGCGTGCGAGGAGAAACGCGACACTCTCAAAGGCCTAAAGGAGAATGTCATCATTGGGCGCCTTATCCCTGCTGGTAGTGGTATGCGCCAGCATCGTGCCCGGGAAATTGACTATGCGGAGGAGGTGAAAGGCGAACTCCTCGTCGCTGAGAAAGCGGTAACGGCGAAACGAGACGCAATGCAGCAACTGTTGGCTGATATAGAGGCAGCCCGTAAAGCCAGTGTTGGTGAGACGCTTGTGGACAGTGAGGATGACCAAGGCAAGCCTCTGGGCAATAAGAGTTCGGAGGCCACGAATCCCACTTCTGGTGATGAGTGATTTGACAGGTGCTTGCCTCGCCCGACTACTGCCGACCTGATGGGCGGCGAACGCTGAGGATAGAAGCCGGCAGATGCCCTTGACAAGACGGATGCGGTTCGTTATAATGTAGCCTTACTTGATGGTGGTACGCAAATGTGGTGGAATGAGGGGCCGGGGTTGCCTATATTTGCTGCATTAACTGACATAAGCGGAAGGAGCTGAAGCCAACAGAAAGGCTCCGTTGAGGCAATTGATGCTGCTATGGCGCACTTCTGTGCGGCCTCATTATGCCCCTCACTGCCTTTCGGGAGGGGTATATTTTTGCTTGACTGACTTACTGGTACACCGCTTGTAAGCTTCGAACATAGTTAATTTGTAATAACGTTTGCAGGGAGTGAAGCTGTGCCGACTATCAACCAACTGGTGCGTAAAGGGCGAGAGAAGCGAAACAAGAAACCGAGCACGCCTGCTCTGAAGGTGTCATGGAACTCTCTGAAGCGCAGGGCGAAGCGGGTCGAGGGAGCGCCGCAGCGTCGGGGAGTTTGCACCCGGGTCTGGGCTCAGACGCCCAAGAAGCCGAATTCGGCGCTGCGCAAGTGCGCACGAGTACGGCTCTTCAGCCGGCAGGAGGTCACTGCGTACATCCCGGGTGAGGGCCACAATCTGGCCGAGCACTCAGTAGTGCTGGTCCGTGGCGGTCGTGTCAAGGACCTGCCTGCAGTCAAGTACCATATTGTACGCGGTGCCCTTGATGCCGCCGGAGTCGATGGTCGGACCACCGCCCGCTCTAAATACGGAACGCGGAAGCCTTCTTGACGTAACTGCCAGTTGTTGCAAGGCGCGGGGCAGCTAAGCCCGGCTGCTCCCGGAGTAGGGAAGTAGGGAAGGGAGAAGAACGCAATATGCCCAGGCGGACACAAATAGAACGGCGCGAGCCAGAACCAGATGCTGTGTTTGGCAGCACTCTCGTCACCAAGTTCATCAATATGCTGATGAAAGGTGGCAAAAAGTCGGTTGCTGAGCGTATCTTCTATGGCGCTATGCAGATAGTGCAGGAGCGCACCGGGCGAAATCCGTTGGTAGTGCTGCAAGAGACGATGAATAATGTAATGCCATATCTGGAGGTGCGGCCGCGACGAGTTGGCGGCGCTACTTATCAGATTCCTATGGAGGTACCAACGCATCGGCAGATCACGTTGGCGTTACGTTGGATAGTTGGGGCGGCGCGCGAACGCAGCGAAAAGACGATGAGCCAGCGACTTGCTGGCGAACTAATTGATGCTGCCAACGAAGAAGGCGGAGCTGTCAGGCGGCGACAGGAGATGCAACGAATGGCCGCGGCCAACAAAGCTTATGCTCACTATCGTTGGTAGAGGTGTCTTCAATAACAGCTTAATTCTGTTAAATATAAGTACGGTGGCATTGTGCAAGGCAAGGTCGGTTTAGCAAAAACCAGGAACATTGGGCTAGCTGCTCATATTGATGCAGGCAAGACTACGACGACTGAGCGTATCTTGTTCTACACCGGGCGTGTGCATCGTATGGGAGAGGTTGACGATGGTGACGCCACTATGGACTGGATGCCCCAGGAAAGCGAGCGGGGTATTACCATCACCTCGGCGGCAACCACTTGCCGGTGGCGCGAGCATCGCATCAACATCATTGATACGCCTGGCCACGTTGACTTTACAGTGGAAGTGGAACGCAGTATGCGAGTCCTGGATGGGTTGGTGCTGGTCGTCTGTGCTGTTGGCGGTGTTCAGGCGCAGACTGAGACCGTCTGGCGCCAGGCCGACAAGTATGGCGTCCCCCGAATAGTCTTTGTTAACAAGATGGATCGTGTTGGCAGCGATTTTCACGAAGTTCTGCATCAGATGCGATCGGCGTTAGGTGCGGATGTGGTTGCTACCCAGATACCCATCGGCTCCGGTGACAAGTTTGAAGGCATCATCGATTTGGTGAGGATGAGAAGTATCCGTTGGACCGATGAGTTAGGGGTAGAGATGGAGTACGGGCCTATTCCGACCGATTATGAGAGTCTGGCCAGCAAGTTTCGTGAGTACCTGATTGTCTCACTGGCCGAGATCGATTCCGGTATTGAAAAGAAGTTCTTCGCCGAACAGCAGCCAAGCGAAGCGGAGATTCTCAAAACATTGCGTAAGGGCACTGTTGGTGGGGGTCTGGTGCCGGTATGCTGTGGCTCAGCTTTAAAGAACCGTGGTATTCAGCCGCTGCTGGACAATATTGTGGACTTCCTTCCATCCCCTTTGGATGTGCCGAGCATCCAGGGCAGAGATCCCAAGACCGGTCAGACTCTGCTGCGCGCTGCTGACCCAGAAGCGCCCTTCTCCGCGCTGGTATTCAAAGTCGTCACCGATGCATTTGTTGGCCAATTGTCTTATACGAGGGTGTATTCCGGGTACGCTAAGAAGGGGATGACAGTCTACAATTCTACTGCCGGTGCCAGGCATCGCATTGGTCGGCTGTTGCGGATGCATGCTAATCATCGTGAGGAGATCGAGCAGGCTGGGCCCGGCGACATCGTGGCCATTGTAGGAATGGATAATGCTAGTACCGGCGATACGCTCTGTGATCCTAATAAACCTATTGTGCTGGAAAAGATAGCCTTTCCTGAGCCAGTTATCACTATGGCCATTGAGCCGCGGACGGCGGCTGACGAGGATAAACTGGACGCCGCGCTGCGCGTCTTAGCGATCGAGGACCCCACCTTCGCTACTCGAGTCAATCCGGAAACCGACCAGCGGGTCATTGCCGGGATGGGTGAGTTGCACCTGGATATTATCAAGGATCGCCTGCTGCGGGAATTCAAGGTGGAGGCCAATCTCGGCAAGCCGGAGGTCTCTTACAAGGAAACGATCACGGCTGAGGCCATCGGCGAAGGCCGTTTTGTTCGTCAGACTGGCGGTCGCGGTCAATATGGTCACGTTGTCCTGCGTCTATCACCAGCGGAGCCGGGCAGTGGTCTTGAATTTAGCAACGAGATTAGGCGGGGGGTTATCCCAACAGAGTTCATTCCTGCTGTCGAAGCTGGTGTTAAGGAAGCTATGCAATCTGGGAACATTGGTGGATACCCGGTGGTAGACGTACGAGTGGCTGTTATTGACGGATCTTACCACGAGGTTGATTCCAGTGAGCACGCCTTTCGCATCGCTGCCTACAATGCTTTTCGCGATGCCTATGAAAAGGCCCAGCCGGTGTTGCTCGAGCCCATTATGGCTGTCGAGGTAGTCACGCCGGAGGACTATATGGGCGAAGTTGTCCAAGATTTAACCCAGCGCGGGGCCGACATTCAACAGATGCGCGCAACATCGGGCCAAACCCGGACTATTGATGCGCTGGTGCCACTGGCGGGTATGTTTGGTTATTCTACTTCTTTGCGCAATGTTACTCAGGGCCGAGGCACCTATGTAATGGAGCCGCACACCTATTGGCCTTGTGAGAAAAAGAAAGTCTATTGAATCTTAGTCTGACAACTGCTGATACACAGGAATTTGAGCGGACCAAGCCACATCTAAATATTGGGACGATAGGGCACGTAGATCACGGCAAGACGACGTTAACTTCGGCGATTACGAAGAATCTGGCGGCGTCGGAAGAGGGGAATGCCACGCCTTTGGAGTTTGACCAGATTGACGCGGCGCCCGAGGAGCAAGAGCGGGGGCTGACCATCGCCATCTATCATGCCGAGTACGAGACGGCCAAGCGCCACTATGCTCATATTGACTGTCCGGGCCATGCTGACTATATCAAGAATATGATTACCGGTGCGGCGCAGATG
>JALGTJ010000144.1 GCA_029821415.1 Candidatus Zipacnadia bacterium | reverse complement strand
CACGACTGCCTATATCACCGGAAAACACCATACTGCGTTCTTCGCCGTCCTCCTCAATCCAAACTTCTACAGAAGCGGACCCCAAGATATGACCGGCATCACGGAAGCGCACCGATAGCCCCGGCGCAAGCTCTTCCACCTGGTCATAAGGTACCTCCCGGAAGGCTCCAAGACAGTTTTGTACCTCCTCCACCCCATACAATGGCAGCGGTGGGGGACCGTGCCGGCCATGCCGACACCACTGCTTCATATCAAATTCGGCATCCTCCTGCTGGACGTGAGCGCTGTCCAGCAGGACAAGCTCGCTGAGGTCAGCAGTTGCCGAAGTGCAGATAACCTCTCCAGTAAAACCCATCGCCGCCAGCCGTGGCAACAGGCCACAATGATCCAAGTGAGCATGAGTGAGTATCACCCAGTCCAGCTTCCTGACGTCAAAACCGAAGTCTCGCCGGTTTTGTTGGCGCGGATGGTCCGGCCCCTGATAGAAGCCACAATCAACCAAGAATTTACCCGCCCGAGTTTGGACATAGTACATCGAGCCGGTAACCTGGCGGGCCGCACCCAGAAACTGCAATCTCATAGAGGCCTCCCTCATATATTGGTGCGCGGGCCCAGATAGGCCACTCCTGCCTCTACACGCCGCAGGTGACAGGCAATAGCCGCTTCCACCAATACTGCCGGATCGCTCTCGTAGACAATCTCTGCACCGGTCTCCTTGTCAATGACTCTGACGACTTCATCAATGTGATCAGCTATCCCGCCACTGCCTTTGAGCACAGCGATAACCTTACCCTCGTCATAGGCGATGGAGAACTCGCCCAACGTCCCCGAACGACCGCCGACGATAGCAACGATGTCGCAGCTTCTGATAGTAGTTATCTCTCGGCCCATCAACCCACTGCCCGTGAATATGATTACATCGTAGCCCTCGTAGGGAGATTGGTAGCGGTTTCTGTGCTCGTCAAGTCCCAGCGCTGGAGAGATACCCACTACCATCCCGCCGTGTTTCTGGGCGCCTAAGACAGCCTGATGAGGCAGCCCTGGGCAAGCACCTGTCAGAATGATACAATCGTGTCTGGCAATCTCTTCGCCCAGCCGAAAAGCTCTGTCCATGATCTCAGCAGCGAATTCCCCGCCTGCTGAGCCCATTACACCAAACTTGGTTTTAATAGCCATCTACCTCCTCAATGATGGTCGGATAATTAGGAAGCAATAATAGTTGATATTACTTCGTGACTGCTGGCCGAAGGACCTTTGTGAGAACCGCCCCCCATACCGCATGGAACGAGGGTAAACTTTCCCACCAAAATGCCGATACACTGTAAGACGACTACACTACCGGCTTGGAGCTCGTATCGTGGAGGGGGATCCTTCTGGCACAAGATGCTGTCAAACTGGTGATTACTGGGCAGAACGGCACTATCCAGTACGCCAACCGCCCTGCTATTCAGATGACAGGCTATAACATCTCCGAGTTGGTAGGCCGCCCGGTTGGCGACCTGGTGCCCGGGCATATGCGTAAGTGGCTGGCGGAAATCAAAAAAGAGGTTGAGCAACTTGGCAAGGTGTGCTGCAAGTCCGGTCAGATTCAGCGGAAGGACGGAACGATATTACCAGTAGAGGTCTCCATCAGCAAGGTGCAGACTGGGAGGGCAGATAGGTATCTAATCATTGCCCGGGCTACACCTGACCGAATTGATCTAACCGAAGAGGTATTGCAGACCGAGCGTTTGCGAGCGCTGGGGGAGATTGCCAGCGGCGTCGCTCATGACTTTCGCAATACACTGGGCGCTATCCTCGGGCGTACCCAGTTGCTGCTGATGAAGACGTCTGACCCGCACATGCAAGAGGCTCTCAAGACCATCGAGAAAGCTGCTCTGGATGGAGGAGAAACCGTCAAGCGAATCATGCGCTACTCTAAGGATGAGCAGAGCGGCGGACAATTCACATCAGTTGATATTAACGAACTGCTACAGGAAGCTATCGCCAACACCCGCTATCGCTGGCGCGACGAGCCTGAGCGTGAGGGCAAACGCATCAACGTGGAGACCGACCTTACTACTCTGCCTAAATGCCGGGGCAATTCCGCCGAGCTACGCCAGTTCTTCACCAATCTTATCACCAACGCCTGCGACGCAATGCCCGACGGCGGCCGCCTGGCCATCTCCACCCGCTCCACACCCACCACCATAACCGTGACCTTTAAAGATACTGGACACGGTATAGCCCCCGAGGTCCAAGAACGGATATTTGATGCGTTTTTTACCACTAAGAGTGGCGAGGGGCTGGGACTGGGCTTGGCCATAGGCAAGCAAGCGGTGCAGCGTCATGGTGGGAAAATCACCGTCGACAGCAATGTTGGTGAGGGCACTATCTTTACCGTCACCCTCCCTCGTCCCGACCAACCCATTGAAGATAGCGAGGAGGCTGATACCATGTCACCAGCTACTCACACCCAGGGAGCACACATCCTGGTCGTTGATGACGAACGTATATTGTGCGAGGTCCTGTGTGAGTCGATCACCGTCCTCGGTCATCAGGCCACAGCCTCGTTCTCAGGACAGCAAGCTTTTCGCATGCTCAATACCCAGCACTTCGACGTGGTGATAACCGATCTGGGCATGCCCGATATTCCTGGCTCGAAGGTAGCACAAGCTGCCAAGCAGCTCTCACCCCCACCTCGGGTGATTCTGTTGACCGGATGGGATGATCCGCTCAACTATGTGGAAAGCAAGTATGTAGACGAAGTACTCACCAAGCCGGTACCAATTGATAAGCTGGAGGCAGCCATCAAGACAGCCCTGACAGCGTAAGCAGTTGCTCCCCGGCCCACTTCTGCCAGTCCCCAAACAGAAAAAGGAGCTACCCCGTCAATCAGGATAGCTCCTTAACATCTCCGGTAACACCGACACCTCACACACTACTCATCTGCCCTACGTCAGCAAGTGAGTGTTGCCGCAGTAACGACACGCGCAAAGGGCCTACCGAGCATTACCACATAGTGTCTTCTGAGCCCGCATCACCGGATTCGGTTATCACCACATTGGCGGCCCGGGGACCTTTGGCGTCTTCTTCGATGTCGAACTCGACTATGGCACCCTCGGACAGCGAGCGGTAGCCTTCACCCACTATTGCAGAATAGTGTACGAAGACATCCTCCCCCCCATCGCGCTCAATAAAGCCATAGCCCTTAGCGTCATTGAACCACTTGACACGCCCTGTTGCCATATGAACAACCTCCGTCTGAATTGAGTTTAAGCCAGTACGCCGTACCACCGAAAGGCCCATGGAGGACGTCCATACGGCACCTCGGAACAGCACGCGCCTATCCTGGCAAGTACTACTTCACAACGGTGTTAATTATACAATAAATTGTGGAACAATGCAAGGGCACGGGGACAAGCTTGGCGAGAACGCCCGCAGAATCATCACTAACCGCACGCCCAACTGCATCTACGTCTCCCATTGCACCCATAACTTATCCCGCGCCTAGCATAACTCTCCAGCCGAAGAACAGAAGAGGGGGAACGGCGAGGTTATATCGTGACGGGATCCCGCGCACCATTCGCCTTGACCACTCGGCTGGTCTATGCTATAGTATCATGTCATGCTCACAAGGGCTCAAATAATGCTGTTTACTCAGGACCGCCCGCTATGAACCAAGGAGGAACTTCCCAGTGAACAAGGACTATCAACAACAGAAACGCCGGCCCGGCTGCCGGTTTTGCGCTAATCCACAACGATATGTAATTGACTATAAGAACGTGAGACTGCTGGAACGTTTCATTGATGAGCACGGCAGCATGCTCAAGGCGAGTCGGACCAAGAACTGCCGCCGCCACCAAGCGCAGATTGCCCGGGAGATCAAGCGAGCCCGAGAAATCGCTCTGCTACCTTATACTGTGAGCTGAGTAGCGTACTATATCTCCAGGCTCTCCGAAAGCCGCCTCAGTACATAGGAACTATATTAGTCGCCAGCTACCATATAGCGCAATGAGAGCACTGTCCGCCGACCGACACCCAATTATTGACTCCCTCCGGCAACGCGCCAGCGCCTTGCGTAAGACCGTCGCCCTGCCCGAGACCGAAGACGATCGTACCTTCTATGCCGCGGCAATGGCTCTGGATGCAGGAATATGCGATGTCATGCTGGTCGGCAATCCCGACCATATCATGCAACGCCTAAGCGCACTGTCGGTAGCCGTGAATGCGGTGCGGATAGTTGATCCTACTGACGACGAGACGGTAGCTCAGTGTGCTCAGACCTATATGGAGGCCCGCCCCCAAGAGAAGCTCACCGAAGAACAAGCCCGGCAAGTTGCAACTGACCCGCTGTATTGCGCCGCCTGTCTGCTGAAGATGGGGGAGGTTGATGCCACCGTCGCCGGCGCCTCCCACACCACGGCTGAGGTACTGCGTCCTTTGCTGCGAATTGTCGGATGCGCTCCCGAGGTGAAGACCGTCTCCAGTTGCTTCATTATGACGGTACCCCATAGCCAGGTAGGCGACAAAGGCGTGCTGCTCTTTGCTGATTGTGGAGTGGTCCCTCAACCTACTGCCCAGCAGCTCGCCGACATCGCCATATCTACCGCCCACAGTGCCCGGCTCTATCTCCAAACGGAGCCCAAAGTGGCCATGCTATCATTCTCCACTAAAGGCAGCGCCCAGCACCCCGACGTGAAGAAGGTGGTAGAAGCCACTGAGATAGTCCGCCGTAAGACCAGTACGCTCATCATCGATGGCGAGCTGCAAGCCGATGCCGCCCTGGTACCGGAAGTCGCACAATTCAAAGATCCTGAAGGGCTGCTGGGCGGCCGTGCTAATGTACTCATCTTCCCTGACCTCGACGCCGGAAATATTGCCTACAAACTCACCCAACATCTCACCGGTGGCCACGCTTATGGGCCACTCGTCCAGGGCTTGGCCAGGGCCGGAATGGACCTATCCCGCGCTGCCTCGGCCGAAGATATTGTGAACGTGATGGCCGTCGCTGCCGTACGCGCCGAAGCTTTGGCCGAGTCCAATAGTACGGAAGCCTGACTTCACCAGTTGTCCGAGGCACAATCGACAGGGATGCAGTGAGAATGAAGCAACGAACCTATTGGGCGGTACTGTTGGCGCTAGCAGCAAGTTTCTCGGCTTGCCTCCCTGCCCCAGCCAGCCAGTCCGAGCAGATCCGAGCAGCTACGGATGAGAGTCAAGCTCAGGCTAAATCGCAGTTCGCCCAGTTTGTGGGAGTATGCCAGGCTTCAGTTCAACCGGAGCAAGCCGACATATGGAACAACCTGAGTTTCATACGCAATGACCTATCCTGGGGGAC
>JALGTJ010000143.1 GCA_029821415.1 Candidatus Zipacnadia bacterium | reverse complement strand
TCGCCCGGTCCGTTCACCTCACAACCCATCACCGCCACGACGATTGGTCTGTCAATCTCCTGGAGTGCCTCCTGAACCTGCTCGGCAATGGGGCGCAACTCCACCTTGCAGCGACCACAGGTTGGACAGGAGACAAGTTGCGGACCTGAAATCATATTCAACGACTGCAGGATGGCCCGCCCCGCACGTACTTCCTCCGCAGGGTCATCAGTCAGCGAGACACGAATCGTGTCGCCGATGCCTTCGGCTAACAACAGCCCCAGGCCGACTGCCGATTTAGCTACCCCGGCAGTACCAAGGCCGGCCTCGGTTATGCCCAGGTGCAACGGCACGTTGCTTTCGCGCGCAAATAAGCGGTTGGCGGTAACTGTGGTGGGCACATCGGATGCTTTGATGGAGACGACAACAGCTTTTCAGCCCGCTGGATGCTGCGAAATGCGCTCTCGCAGAGGGCCTCGGCAGTAGGATGACCGTACTTGTCTAGCAGGTCCTGCTCCAGCGAGCCGGCGTTGATGCCCAGACGGACGGGAATACCCGCTTCGCCGGCGGCATCCAGGACTGCCCCCAGGCGGCTGTCGTCGCCGATATTACCCGGGTTAATGCGAATTTTGGCGGCGCCGCGCTCAATGGCAGCCAAGGCCAGGCGATAGTCAAAATGGATATCGGCGACGATCGGCACCGGACTGCCTGCCACTATCTGAGCGAAGCCGTCCAGCGCTTGGTGGGAGGGAATGGCTACGCGCACAACCTGGGCACCCGCAGCCGCCGCGGCCCGAGTCTGGCGTAGCGTTGCCTCGGCGTCGGCAGTATCGGTCTTGGTCATCGTCTGGACCGAGACTGGTGCTCCTCCCCCGATGGTTACCTCGCCGACGTGGACTGCCTGCGTTGCGCGGCGCTGCGGCGGGAAACCGGTTGCTTGGGAGGCATTATCCATAGACAGGGCACCGCATCATTAAGTGAGCATCGGCTGTGGGAGCTGTTAGCCGATGCTGGTGGTAGGTCTTGTAGGTCTTAAGGAGTGCCATATAGCCACAGATTGATCACATCTTTGGCCATTAGCCAAGCGAACAGCAGGAGTACCAGGAATATTCCAGCCAGGCGAATGACCGTCTCTAACTTGGCGCCGATGCGTCGCCGAATGATGCCTTCGTAGCCGATTAGGATGATATGAAAGCCGTCAAAGGGTGGTATCGGAATGAGGTTAATGACTGCCAGGTTAGCGCTGATGATACCCCCCAGTGATAGTACCGCTGCCCAGCCGGCCTGGGCCTGCTCGGCGGTCATTGCCATGATGCCGATGGGGCCGGTCGGCTCAGCAGTAATCTTGCGGGCTATCATCCCCTGTACCGACTCAATAACCATCACTACTGCGGCGTAAGACTGCCCGGCGCCCAGCAGCAGGCCCTTGAAAACACCGACACGTTGAGTGGGGGAGGTAAGCAAGACCCCGATTCGACCAATCTCGCGGTGTGGCGCGTTTAACTGACCTGCTGGTGTTATCGTTTCCAGTCTTCCCCAAATCGTTTGGGTAGTGACCGTGAGGTTGACTCTGCTGCTATCGCGAACGACCGTTATGTTCACGTGTGCCCCCGGCCGCAGTGATAGGTAGCGGACCAGGGCGGTCTGGTCAAGTGGCTCGAAGGTAATGCCCAAGTGCTTGCGGGCCAGCGTGGTGGCTTGTTGCGGGTTGATCTCACCGCCTCCAGGTATTCGCGGCAACCGAGTAGTCACTATCGCAGCAGGCAGGCTGTCTGCCCCCGGGTCCATTGCGCCTATCTGGACGCTGTCGGTCTCAGCTTGTCGCAGGGCTTCAATAAGCCCTGTAGGGACGGCGACATCTTTGCTATCGGCAGTGAGTATTAGGTAACCGGGGGTGATGCCGGCCTCAGCCGCGGGCGAGCCCGGCGCCACACTGGCTACTTGCAAACCATATCGGTTGCCGTCAATGGCTACAATCTCATCGCCTGTCTGCAGGCCGGCGGCTTCTGCTGGTGTATCAGACGGGAACTCCGTGCGCGACGTTGATGATCCAGAAGAGCACCATGGCCAAGACTACATTCATGAAGACGCCAGCAAAGATCGTCACAAAGCGCTGCCAGCGAGGGCGGGTATGAAAGCCTCGGGGAGTATCCTCCTCCCCGGGTTCCATACCCGCAATGTTTACCTGGCCTCCGAAGGGAACAGCGCGGATCGCATAAGTCGTCTCGCCCCACCGGAAGCCCTTGATAAGTGGCCCAAAGCCGAAGGCAAATTCGTTCACCTGCATCTGGGAGAGCTTGGCCGCGATGAAGTGGCCTAATTCGTGACTGAATATGCACAGGCCCAGAATGAATATAACCCAGAATATCTGGTTAGCCCAATTGCCCATCTGCTCAATCATTATTCAAGTTCGGCTGCTGCCTGCTACCGAGTTACCTCCTGTCGGCGGCCGTTTGTCCGAGGAAATCTCTCGTCCATTGGTCGGCTGCTGTTGCGTCAGATAAGTTATTCACGGAAAAGGGTTCGTGTTCCTCCAAGGTTTGTTCGATCAGCCGTGGTATGTCCATAAAGCCAATTTTCCCCAGCAGAAACCATGCCACCGCTACTTCGTCGGCAGCATTGAGCACTGTCGGGTAGCTCTGTCCGCTGCGCCCAGCCTCCTGCGCCAGCCGCAGACAGGGGAATCTTTCAGGATCGGGTGCAGCGAAGGTCAGTGAGCCTACCTCGGCCAGGTCCAGGCGGCCCAACTGATTGGCCATCCGCTCAGGATAGAAAAGCGCATACTGAATCGGCAGACGCATATCGGGTCGCCCTAATTGCGCCAGCACGCTGCCGTCGCGCAGTTGTACCAACGAGTGGACAATACTCTGGTGATGAACCACCACTTCAATCTGCTCAAACTCCAGGCCAAACATCCATTTTATCTCAAAGATTTCAAAGCCCTTATTCATTAACGTGGCCGAGTCAATGGTCACCTTCGGACCCATTTGCCAGGTCGGATGGTGCAGAGCTTGCTCGGCCGTCACCTCGGATAGCTGTGCCTTCGTATAGTTGGCGAACGGTCCCCCCGAGGCAGTCAGCAGGACTTTCTCTACGTCCTCTATTTTCTCGCCCTGCAGGCACTGAAAAACTGCGGATATCTCACTATCAATTGGCAGCAGTCGGACACCGGCGCGATTGGCTGCTGTCGTCACTAACTGACCAGCGGCCACCAAAGGCTCCTTGTTAGCCAGGGCAACGTCGCAGCGCAGCTCCAATGCTGCCATTATCGGCGGCAGGCCAGCCAGTCCTGAAATAGCCGCCACTACCAGATCGGGGTTAAGCTCTCTCACAATCTCCTGCAGGCCCTCGGCACCGGAGTAGATCTTCAGCCTAGGCGCTGCATCCCTAAGCTGGCGTGCCGCCTCTTCATTGACCAGCGCGGCTGCCTCAACCTGAAACTGCTCAGCCTGGCGTGCCAGCAGTTCCCAGTTGCTATTAGCAGCCAGCCCGGCCACCTGCAACTGGTTGGGGTAATTTCCGATGACATCAAGAGTCTGCTGGCCAATCGAGCCGGTCGCACCCAGAATCAGTATGCGCTTGCGTTCCATGAATATGGCTTAAGTGTGAAGTATCTGGTAGAAAACTGTGACTGTCAGCATATCAGCCGGTGCTTGATTTGTCAAGGTGCCCCGATTTGTGTGTGGAAGGATAATTACGGCCAACCGTGAACTTGAAGTCTGAGATGAATTCGCGGGATGACTCGACAAACGAGTCAGACCGGCAAGCCGGCTTGAGCACTGGTGGAAAGTGCGGTCTGTGGGCCTGTGGCGGCTGTGCCTTCCTGCTGGCGGCTGCCATTGTTGTCAGTGGGCTGCTACTGGCGCGTTGGCTGGCAGATAATCCCGAAACTCTCAGCAAGCTCTACGGTGGGCAGCCGACTCCCCAGATACTGCTCCAACCCGGCGGACCAGTGCGGACGGTCTCAGACGAATGGATGCCGATGCCGGCACCGGTGTGGAGTCCAGATGGCGGACGGATAGCAGTTAGTGCCACTCCTAAGATAAGCGTCTTTAGTTTTATGCGCCGGCCTCCGCCGATGGTCATTGACCCCCGTCACCAGCAGGAGGCGAGCGCCCGGTGGTTAACGGAGGCGATGTCGCCACGAGTAGTGATATTCGATTTGGTTGATGGCGGCGAGCGGATAGCATATCAAGCCAGCGCTGAGCGTATGCAGTGGCCGGCGGAGGTGGCCTGGTTCCCGGATGGCCGGCGAGTGGCAGTGGTCGTGGAGCACATACCGATGAACGAAGAGCAACAGGAGATGCCCCCGGAGCTGTGGGTTGTGGACATCGAAAAGAACGAGCCCTGCAAGCTGGCGGACAAAGTGCAAATGCCCCAGGTCTCGCCGAATAGCCGCTGGATTGCCTGCCAGCAGCCCACTGGTAAGGAGTATGAGAGTGTGGTGACGGTGCTGGATGCGGAAGACGGCTCCCAGGTGTGGGTGTGCCCGAAGGACTCAGGGCACCCGGTCTGGGATGCCGGAGGAGACGTTCTCTATTTCTGCATTTATGAGAAGGACTCAGATGCTAGCGGGTGGCGCAAACTTGAACTGCCCGCCGGGAAAGTGACCGCAATGCGGATGAAAGAAGTGCAGGTGAGCCGTCCGACGCGGCTGACCTCTGCGCAGGAGCTATCGGTGCCTTGCTATGGTGGCAGTGCTCCGGACAAAGAAGAACGAACCTATCGCCTGCGCGTCAGGAACTTCGCCCAGGGCTATTACTATTATCTGACCCCGCCTCTTGGTACATACTTCCGGTCGTGTGGGGTGTGCCTGGGCGGTCGGTACGTGTTAGTTAGGACGCGCAAGGCGCTCTGGGCCTACCGCCTGGCCGATGGCAAGTTCTACCCGGTGACCGACCCGGCAAGTTTGGATCTGGGCTGGGGAGCAGAGCTGGATCCCTCGGGCACCAGGGTGTGCCTGGTCGGTGACCTGCCCCTGGCGGGGGAAGACATCTTTCGCGTATTCACCACCGGCATTAGTATGCCAGTGATGATATTGCAATTGGACGAAGAGCGGATTCTAAGCCGGCCTGGCTATGCCGAGCCGGTGCTGCCCTCATTTGATGATCAGGAGGAAGACTGATGAACGAAGGGCAATGGCCCCCCAACGAAATCAAGTTGCTACTGCTGGATGTGGACGGGACGCTCACTGACGGTGGGCTTTATTTCACCGCCGAAGGCCAGACGATGAAACGGTTTGATGTTCATGATGGCCTGGGGCTTATCCGGCTCCAGCAGGCAGGGGTTGAAGTTGTTATCATCAGCGCTGACCGGTCACCGATTATCCGTATGCGCGCCCAGAAGCTGGGCATTCGTGCGGTGATAGACGGCTGCCAGGATAAGGGCAAAGCCGTTCGCATGCTCCTGGAAGAACGCGAGCTTGATCCCTCCCAAGCCCTCTATATGGGTGATGATATCACTGACCTGGTGGCGATGGCCGAGGTGGGTCACAGTGCGGCGCCGGCCAACGCTGTGGAGGCGGTCTGCGAGGCGGCGGATTATGTGACTGCTAGGGACGGCGGGCACGGGGCAGTGCGGGAGGTCTGCGATCTGATAATGAACCGCACTGAGAAGCAATAGCTGCTGGCTTCAGAAGAAGAAGCCCAGCAGCCAATAGGAAAAGGCGGCGAGCAGCGCAGTAATAGGTAGGGTCAGTACCCAGGCCATGATGATCTGGCCAGCTACCTTCCAGCGGACCCCCGAGAGCCGCCGCGAGATCCCTACCCCCATTATCGCAGTGGAAATGACGTGCGTGGTACTGATAGGAGCGCCAATGTGGGTGCAGGCCTGGATCACCAGCGCTCCGGACGTCTCGGCGGCAAAGCCGTGGATGGGCTTGAGAGTGACGAGATTGCGCCCCAGGGTCTTTATGATGCGCCAACCACCGGCAGCAGTACCCAGTGATAGGGCTAAG
>JALGTJ010000142.1 GCA_029821415.1 Candidatus Zipacnadia bacterium | reverse complement strand
TGTTATGCGGACACGCCTATGTGTATGATCAACGGTGGTCATTACCCCTCTGGCCATTATGTTTGCCTCTACGAGGGCGAGGGGGAGATTGAGTTCTGGAATGTTAAGGGAGAAATCTCGCGCGAGCCGGGGCGGATCATCATCAATGTGGACAGCAATATGGGCCCGATCTGGCTGCGGCTGCGTTCAGTCAACCCTGATAACTACGTGCGAAACATCCGCGTTATTATGCCCGGCTTTGAGGAGACATGGCAGCGGCAGCGCTTCCAGCCGGAGTTTCTCAGGCGCTGGTCCGAGTTCAATACTTTCCGCTTTATGAACTGGATGGCCACTAACGGATCACCGGTTGAGAAGTGGGCGGATCGGCCGCGGCTTGATGATGCGCACTGGACGACCCATGGGGTACCACTGGAAGTAATGATTGACCTGTGCAACCGGCTCCACGTCAACCCGTGGTTCTGTATGCCTCATCGTGCGGATGATGATTATGTGTGGCACTTCGCCGCGCAGGTCAAACGTGACCTGGACCCGGCGCTGACTGTTTATCTGGAGTATTCCAACGAGGTCTGGAACGGAATGTTCGCACAGACGCAATACTGTAATGAGCGCGGTATGCAACTGCACCTCGCCGATAAGCCCCGGCAAGCGGGCTTGTGCTATTGCGCGCGGCGCTCGGTCGAGATCTTTCAGATATGGGAGAAGGTCTTTGGTGGGACTGACCGCCTGGTTCGCTGTATGGCCACGCAGGCAGCCAACCCCTACGTCTCGCGCCAGAAGCTCGAGTTTGAAGAGGCCTATCAGCACTGCGACGCGCTTGCAGTGGCCCCCTATTTCGGCCTGACCCCAAGCCCGCAGAGCAACCCTTCCAGTGATGAAATTGCCGCATGGAACGTAGAGCGAGTGCTTGATTATGTGGAGAGAATCTCCCTGCCCCGTGCTATTGAGTCAATTCGCCAGCAGAAGCAGCTTGCCGACGAGTTCGGGCTGGCTCTGGTAGCCTATGAGGCTGGTCAGCACCTCGTCGGTCTCCGCGAGGCCGTCAACAATGATACGCTGACCGAGCTCCTGCATGCCGCCAATCGCCACCCGCGGATGGGCGAACTCTACACACGCTACCTCAATGCCTGGCACGACGCTGGCGGCGAACTTATGTGCCTCTTTGCCTCGATGGGGCGCTGGAGCAAGTGGGGTTCGTGGGGGCTACTGGAATACCCGGGTGATGCCACGCCCAAGTACGCGGCAGTTGTGAATTGGAATCGCGCCAACGCCCGGCTCGCCACTCAGTGAGAAGCCCCCTAAGAGCGTACAGTAGCGATAGGCATGAAAGTTCATTTGAATGGAAGACAAGCGACGAGACTTGCGGGCGGAGCCACAAGCGCCTCCGGGTGAATCACACTCTACTGGGAGAGTTTCTTCAATAGGGACTCCAGGTGGTCTCGCATTGCTTGGTGCTCTCCGTCCTTCAGCCACTCGCGGACACGGGCCTCCACGGGCCGGGCAGCAGTGCCGAGCTTGTCCAGCAATTCCGCAGCGTAGGGACGACCATATTTTTCTTCTCCGTCCCAGAGCAGGTCGGTGAGTGCTTGCAAGTCACCCTCGTCGCCGCGTATGCAGAAGAGGGCATATATAGTGGCAGCCTCGCACCAGCCGTTGCCTTGAGAGTACTTTTCCAGGGTCTCAACGGCTGCGCTGGCCGCGGGACCGATGGCTGCCAGGGCCCGGGCGGTATAGGGGGCCTTACCCGCTTGCTTGCGATAGTACTCGATCAGAGCGGGCACGGCTGGTGCCGCGCCTGGGCCGATCTGTTCAATAGCGGTAACCGCCGCGCGGACGTGCTGCGCGTGATCTGAACGCAGCAACTCAATGAGGTCGGGCAGTGCTGATTCGGCTGCTGGGCCCAGTTTGGCCAGCGCTTCGCCGGCGGCCAGGGATACAGACATTGACGGATCGTGCAGAGCCTCTCCTAATGGTTTGGCGGCAGTCTTTCCGATGCCTCCGAGAGCATATGCTGCCCCAATACGCACGAAAGCATCGGGGTGGTGTAAGTAGGCAGCTATGCGCGGAACCGCGCCGGCAGCCTCCCTGCCGATGGCGCCCAAGGCGCGCAGTGCCACCAGGCGTACGTCGGGGTCATCTAACATATCCACCAGCTTGGCGACGGCTCTGGAAGCCTGCGGTCCCCGTAACGCCAGCGCTGCGGCTGCCGACCGCCGCATATGCATATTCGGGTCCGACAGCCCGGCGATGCACTCGTCCACAGTTTTATCCAGGAACGGGGAAGCCTCGAATTTTGGGATATTCGACGGCGCGGGCCAGCGGCGTAGCCGGCGACGTCGGGGGACACCCAGCTTGACGATATAGTCCGCCGCGCGCTTCCGAATGGTTTGATATTGCTCCACACTCATATCAGCCGCTGGGTACAGGAAATAGTCGCGACGACCGGGGTCCGCAGTGTGGATTTGCCAATCCACGCCTTGCCGCAACTTATCCAGCCAGCTCTTCGCCTCCGCAGCGGTCGGGTTGCCCTTGCCGGCAGCGGCGATGGCCTTCTCCAGTAGTTGCAGGTAGCAGTAGTCGTCGACGCCCTCCCGGCGGCCTTCCCAGGCTACTGTGGGCTTGGGATCCCCGGCTACTGGTCTTACGTAGTTGTCGCCGCTGTGGAAGTATATCCACATAAAGTTCCCCTTCAGGCCCAGGCCCCACGTATACAGCCCAGTGTAGTAACGGTTAATCAGGGGGTTACTGTGGGCAAAGGTAAAATCGTAGGTCCAGACTTCGCTGCCGCAGCGCTCGGCCTCTGCCAGCATCTCCGGGGTAATCTGGCCCACTTTCACACTCCAGACGTCGTGCAGGTAACCGAGTTGGCTGGCCGCCCGGTCGCTCATAGCTGTTATGGTGCGGAGACTGGATTTTTTCCAGCCAGCAGCCCAACGGAAATAGGCGGGAGGCTGATCTACTGAGGGTTCATCTTTTAAGTATAAGAGTAACTCGGGGTAATTGTGTCGCCGCACATACTGCCAATACTGCCGAGCGGCCTCGGCCTGGTCAGCCTCATCCAGCGGGGTTTCAAAGGTGGTGCTCTGGTGACATCCGACGTTATACTCTTCTATGTGTACAGGGATTCCTCGGCGATACAGCCCTTCTTCTTTCATCAGGCGCAGTTCTTCGTCGGCAGCGGGGTCGAACTTCACCTCGCCTTTACCTGTCGCAGGGTCCTCAACCCACTTCGAGTCAAAGACGTAGACTGATACGCTGGTCATCCCGTGATCGCGCATGTCCCGGTAGACGAGGCGCTGATAGTCGTCATTGCGCAGCAGAGGGATTACCCGGTAGTAATACATTCCGAAGGCGATGTCAGCGCGAGGTAGTTCGAAGGGCAGCACGGTGATGGCAAGTTGCAACTGGGTGGGGGGCCGATCCTGCGCGGTCAGAGTAATAGTGCCGTGGTGGACACCGGCGGAGGCCTCAACGGGTGCGTGAAAAGTCAGCCAAAATACCCGTGTTGTGCCCGGCTCTACGGTGGGGATAGTGTTGCCAAGTGGCAAATACTCTGGCACCTTCAAATCAGGCCAACCCTCAACTTCGTGCCAGTAGTCCCGATACTGCACCACGCGTACAACTACTGGCAGATCGATATCCACTGTCAGCTTGACGTTTTGCAGTGGCTGCTGCCCCTTTATGGCATAAACGCCTATCTGTAGCGGCTCAAATTCATTGCGGGCAAGCTGGCAGGTGGCCGTATCGGTTATCCATTCGCGGCGGGGTACTTCAGATGGGAGGAGCGGCAGTCCACTGGGGCTCTGCCCGCAGCACTGGCAGTGATGTCACCGGCTCGGGCTGGGAGCTAACCCAGCCTGCAGTGAGACAGATAAGGCCTATCATGACACTGGCGGCGACCACCCTTGTTTCGCGCATATAGAACCTCCCGGGGTAGAACTGTTGCAAAAGTCAGCAACAGTACTTGAACCATTATTCAGTAGCAATGACTATGCGGTCGTGTAGGGGGGAAGTAATTAGTAGACCGGTTCGGGTACCTTGCTCCCTAACTCCTCCGCCATATCTGCCACCACGGTCCAGACCTCGTTGGCCAGTTCCTGGTTCGTTTCTACTTCTTCGCCGCGCTGGCGGGCCTCTACGCAGATCTGGTGTGCCTGA
>JALGTJ010000141.1 GCA_029821415.1 Candidatus Zipacnadia bacterium | reverse complement strand
CCTGGTCACGTTTTCCCACTGGCGGCAGCTGCGCGGGGCTTGGCAGAGCGCGCTGGTCATACTGAGGGCGCTATCGGTCTGGCCCAACTGGCCGGACTGACCCCGGTCGTGGCGATGTGTGAGATAATGGCACCGGACGGACATATGGCTACCGGGGCCACTCTTCAACAGTTCCTGGAAAACCATAGCGTGCCTCTGGTAACTGTGGACCAGATCGCCCAAGCTCTGGGCGTGAGGCCAGCAGGTACTGAGAACTAAACTCCCTACGTATATCCGTATTATTTCTATGCGACCGGCCCGGGCCGTGACAAGTCGGGGCGCTGACTAGCGAAATAAACCCCAGCCAACGTGACGACAATACCAACGAGCTGCCAGCACGTCGGCTGCTCATGGAGGAAAACTACGGCAGCGCCCAAAGCCACGATCGGCATTAGGTATTGATACACCACGGTGCGAGAAGCTCCCCGGCGCTTAACACTGTGATACCACACAATCATGCCATAGCCCATAGCCAAGAACACGCTATAGGCCACAAGCGCCCAGTGTAGTGCAGTGATTTGGCCCCAGGGACTTGCCATAAGCGGCTTGAAGCCCGCAGGTATGAGCACTACATTGCTTAGCGCCATCGTGGCCGCGGTGACAACTAACGTGCCATGCTTCTGTATCACCGGCCGACTAAATACCATATATACGCCATACATAGCAGCAGAGCCCAGCATTACTATGTCCCCGGTGATCCGGGCGGGGGCGGCACTTGAGGGCGACTGTCCCGCACCCAATATCACCATAGCCACTCCACCGAGGGCGATGAAGAAACCTGCCCAGTTGCGTCGGCTCATTGTTTCCAGACCAGCGACAGTCGCGATGAGTCCTGTCCATATCGGCGCTGTGTTGAACACCAAGGCTCCTTCGCAGGCATAGGTCATGTCCAAGCCGACAACGAATGTCAGCAACTGGCCGCCCATCAACATCCCCAGTCCAAGCAGAGGGAAAAACGCCAACCGCAGGCTACGCTGCATCCCAGGCTGCAGCAGGCTCACAATGATAAGAAGTACGGCACCAGTGGCCACACCACGTAGGCACTGAAATCCTGCCGGGTCAAAAACCCCCAGCAGGGATTTGACGACCACCGTGTCTACTCCCCACACAGTAACTGCCGACAGTGCTCCCCAGTTGATCGCAGCAAGCAACTTGCTGTTACCCAGTTTCTGTTGTAAATGGATTAACTCTCGCAGCATAGTCTTAACAATGGGGGAAAAGAGGTCTCAAGAAGAGTAGATAACGCACCCGTGCCAGTGCTGGCCAAACCTACGAGCGTTCATCACTCGCCGGTGCTTCAGCCATCGCTCCCTTACTGCTCAGTCGCTTTCTTCGGGCTGGACCGGGATGTACAAGCGGATAGTGGTGCCAACGCCGATCTCACTTTCTACCTCAATGGTCCCATGGTGTACTTCAACTACGTTGGCGACGATACGCGTGCCCAACCCGGTACCCATGGGCTTGGTGCTCACCGCCTCTTCGGTGAACAGCTTTTCCCGCACGTCATCGGGTATACCCGAGCCAGTATCGGCGCACTCAATAACAATTTGGCCAGGCCGGTCAGGCTCGGCGGCCGGTATGCTTGCCAACCGCAAGGCTACCGAGTCGCCCGGATCGCACGCGTCGATCGCGTTATAAATCAGGTTGTACATCGCATTGTAAATCTGCCTGGCGTCAACTGTCGCCTCGGGCACATCGCCTGCTACCTGCAGAGCAACTACCACCTGCTTGTTCTTCGCGTGGGATTGCAGCAGATTTACGACTCGCTCAGCAACAGCCACCACGTCCGTAGGCTCAAAATGGGGCTCCGCAACTATGCCCTTGACTGCGGCGGAAATCTCGGCGCTGTCTGCGGCAAACTCTTCAGACCGGCGAGTGCCTCATCAAACTGGGCGAAGCCTTCGTCAGCAATCATCCGCAGCGTTTCGGCGCCAGTTCGCACCGGAGTGATCATATTCTTCACGTCATGACTGATATTGCCAATGAACTTGACCACCTCGGCCAGGCGGGCCTCCTCCTGAAGCCGAGCATTCTCTATGGCAACACCAATCTGGGCAGCCATTATGTCAATTAGGTTGACATCATTCTCATCAAAGGGGCCAGCGCGCTTGTTGAGTATCTCAATGACGCCGATGGGCTTGCCTGCCGAAGACTTTAGGGGCACTGCCACCATATTCTGCGTGGTGTAGCCCAGCTTTTCGCCGATCTCCCGCAGGTGCGCCTGTTCGGCGGCGACATCCTCCGAGATACGGCTCTCTCCCGTTTGAAAGACCAAGCCTGCAATGCCCTGGTCCGGTTCAATTTCGGTGCCCATCAATTCATCGGCCTTCTCACCGACTACGTACTCAAAGCGCAACTTGTCGACATCAGAATCATACAACAGGACCGAGCCGGCCTCCGCATCAGCTATCTCCAGGCTTATGTCGAGGGCCTGCTGCACCAGATCTCCAACCCTCGTAATTGAGCTTAGGCTGGCAGCGATGGTATGGGCAGCGGCAAGTTGGCGTCTCAGCTCCCGCACAGTGGCAGATAGCTGTGCCGTCTGGTCTCCCGCTGGATTTGTCACTTCCCTGACCTCCCGATGGCCTTAGTCGTCAATTGCAGCGATACCAACCTTACTCAGAGGGGGCCGGCGGACTCGGAACAAGTGCTTTTGGACCAACTCTCACGGCTATTGCGGCAGCGCGTTGAGCGGACTCCTCGTAACCGGCACGCTTCAGGGCCGTAGCGAATCGGAGCCAGATGCGGTGGTTAAAAGGATGGGCGATAGCAGCATTTTGAAGTGCTTTCAGGCCTTCGCGCTCCTCTCCGGATAAAAACAGAATCCACCCCGCCGTAGCTTCAGCAGTGCCGTCGGCCGGATCCAGTTTCTGTGCCTCTTTAGCCAGTTGATAGGCTTCTGTGAGAAACTTGTTGTGGCGAGCCAGCAATAGAGCAAGCCGCAGCTTGGGATCAGCCAGATCCGGATCCAGCTCCATGGCTCGACGATAGTGCTGCTCTGCCAGCTCGTCCTGGCCAGCCATCTCCAAGGCATCTGCATAAGCGAAGTGGGCAGTGGCCTCCGCAGGCGCAACAGCCACGGCCTGAGCACCGGCCCTTCTGGCCTTCTCCAGTTGGCCAGTTGATTTATATGCGGTAACCAGATTGAGCCGGGCCACAAGCAGTTGAGGGTCCAATTCAAGGGCTTTCTTCAGAGCGGGGATGGCAGCCCGCGGCTGGCCCTTGGTCATTAACAAGCGTGCCTTCAACTCATAGGCCTCCGCCGATTGCGGGTCAATCTCCAGAGCCCGTTCAACCCACCCCAACCCGGTATCAGGATCGCGCAATTGCAGACAGGTGCGGGCCAACTGCAAGACAGCATCAAAGGAGTCGGGGGCAATCTCCCATGCCTGCCGGAAATGGATGAAGGCCTCGTTGTACTTCTCCTCGGCGGCGTATGCCTCCCCCAACTGCATTTGCGCCTGGGCAGAGCTCGGGTTGGCGTATACCTGCCGCCAGGCTGCATCAATCGGCGTAGCCTGATGCTCTCCGCAACCCGCACCCACCACCAGCGCTACGCCTGCAAGTATAACAATCAGCAGGTGTCTACACCGACTCATAACATATAACCTCTTCCCCCAGCACCTGGCGAGCAACTGCTCAACCGGAAGTCCTCGCCGCAGACCGACGCATCATCTGGACGAACTCGCCAAACAGATAGTTCGCATCGTGGGGACCCGGCCCGGCCTCGGGATGAAACTGGACCGAAAAGATGGGTAGCTCCCGGTGACGTAGCCCCTCAGCGCTCATATCATTGAGATTAATGTGTGTCAACTCCAGGCCCGTGCCTTCCAAGCTGTCCATATCAACACAGAAACCGTGATTCTGTGTGGTAATATCTATTCGACCGGTTTCCAGGTTTTTTACTGGGTGATTGACGCCCCGGTGCCCGAATTTGAGCTTGTAAGTCTTCCCCCCAAAGGCCAGAGCGAGGATCTGCTGACCAAGGCAGATGCCGAAAATGGGCACCTTCCCTAACAGCTTACGAGTGGTGTCAATAACATAGCCGACTGCCTCCGGGTCACCGGGCCCGTTGGAGAGCACCACCCCGTCGGGCTGACAGGCCAGGATCTCCTCGGCAGAAGTCGTCGCCGGTACAGTTATTGGCTCGCAGCCCTGGCGATAGAGGTGACGCAGGATGTTTTGCTTGACGCCACAATCAACAACTATCACCCGATATGTCTCCCAGTAGCCGCGCAGGCTATTGCTCGGGCCATACGCCTCTTCGACAATCCAGCGGCGGGGCGGTGGAGAGATATCCAGGCTGAGTTGGCCAGGGGATATCGCATCATCCTCATAGCCGTTCTGCCCCCAGCGCCGGGGCTGTTGGCAGGTGACTTCCTTGACCAGATCACGGCCGACCAGCCGAGGTGCCTTCTTCGCCTTCTCAACAACACTTTCGGGATCCAGGTCCTCGGTTGAGATAATCCCGATCTGGGCGCCGGCATCGCGGATGTGCTTGGTCAGCATTCGCGTATCAATCCCCTCAATGCCGATGATGCCATGGTCACGCAGGTAATCGCTTAAGCTCTGCTCAGCCCGCCAATTGCTGTAGACCGGAGAGTTCTCCCGCACGACAAAGCCTTCCACCCACGGCTGCACCGATTCCATGTCGTCGGGGTTAATCCCGTAGTTGCCCATTTGGGTGTAGGTCATAGTAACTATCTGCCCACGGTAAGAAGGGTCAGTAAGTACCTCCTGATAACCGGTCATACCAGTGTTGAATACCACTTCGCCGCTGCGCTCGCCCTCAGCACCAAAACACTGCCCCATGAAGTAGGTACCGTCTTCCAGTGCCAGAATAGCTTCTTTCTGCTCAGTTCTGTTCGACATCTGTATCCTATCTGTATCTATCCCAACGGCTACAATCTCTGCTTTAGAGTTGCCTTGATGGTGCCCCACACCTGGCCAGTCAGCTTATGACCAGCGAAAGGTGTGTTTCGGCCTTTGGAATAAAACCGGTTAGGATCGACCACCCACTGCTTGTGTGGGTCTATGATAGTAATATCCGCCGGCGCCCCTGAATTGAGCGTGCCTGCGGGCAGACCTAACAGGTTCGCCGGATTATAGGTCATCTTGGCTATAATATCGCGCAGGCTTAACAGTCTGGTATGAAAAAGATGTGTCAGGGCCACACCCAGGCAGATTTCCAGGCCGACCAGCCCGGGCGGGGCATCAATTAGTCCTTGTGCCTTCTCCTGAGGAGTATGCGGAGCGTGATCAGTGGCGATTATCTGAATATCGCCGTCAACGAGGGCCTGCAATATCGCCCGGCGGTCGTGCTCCGTACGCAGGGGCGGATTGACCTTGGCATCGGCACCACTTTCCAGAACAGCCTCTTCAGTGAGACAGAAGTAGTGAGGCGCCGTCTCCATGCTAAGTTGGGAAAAGATATTGCTGGCGCGTAGCGCCCGGACCTCGGCAACGGTCTCAGCGGCGCTAACATGCAGCAGATGCAAGCGGGCCTGCTCGACACTGGTAGCAGCTTGCGCCCAGCGCCGCAGCGCGGCAACCTCCGAACGGCTGTCCTGCCCGGGTACTTGTAACTGCCGGCTGACAGCGCCGGCATTGATAACGCCATCGCCGCTCAGCTCTTCGTCCTCCAGATGAGCCATGAACGGGCGGCTGGTCCCGGCCAGCTTTTGCAGTGCTTCTTGCATCTGCTCAGTTGACTGCAGTGGTGCAGCATCGTCAGTTATGCTGGGACAGCCCGCCTCCAGCAGCGCGGCAAAATCGGTCAGCTCTTCCCGCCGGTCATCCACAGTCGCTGCGCCCAGCACATAAACGTGGCACCAGGCCTGCTGTGCGATAGTCTGCTGAAGCTGGGCAATGCGCTGGGGCCGGTCCAGCGGTGGGTTGGTATTGGGCATACAGCAGACTGTGGTAAACCCGCCGGCAATCGCCGCCCGGGTTCCGGTGGCTATTGTTTCCTTGTGCTCGAAGCCTGGTTGGCGCAGATGAACGTGGATGTCCACCAACCCGGGGCACACCACCAGCCCCGCAACCGATACTTCCTCACCCAGCAGTGGGGCTCCTGGCGGCCTAACCCGCGCAATCCTGCCCCCCTCGACAGCCACATCAGCCAGCTCATCGCGGCCGCTGGCAGGATCAATGACTCGTCCGCCAGTCAGCGTAAAGGCTTGCGCGTTCTGCTGCTGCATATCCCCGGCTCCTACAAAAAGGCCTTCCCGCGGGTGGGAAGGCCTTCGCGTCACTATCTGTGCTGGCGACTCGCCATGGAATCACTCTACCTTGACCTTCACTGTATCCATCCGCGGCTGCAGTAGCCCATTCATGTCAGTCACCCGCAGAGTGACCACGTAATAACCTGGCTCCGGAAATTGATAGCTGACTTGCTCTCCATAGGCATCCGTGCTCAGGCCATCCAGATTATCGAAATCCCATTGATAGCTTGCCTTGACGCCCTCGTGCTGAGGCTTGGCACTAAACTGCACCGGCTGGCCAGCCGACACGGTGCGAATCGGAGTTCCTTCAATGTCGGCAACCAGCGGAGTATCCTCTTGGACTATCTTCAGATCGCCGACATAAACTGTCCCCTCACGGTTGCCAGTGATGACCACCCGCTGTAGCGTGGCGCCTTGCAGATCTTCGGGGCGAGCAAAGTCGGCAAGCACCGCGCGGAGCTGCAGCCAATCATTCTCAAATGCCAGGTTCGGGTCCAGCAGTAAGCCCCCTGACGAGAGCTGCCCCTTGTCGGTCACTAATACCACCCGGACCCTGTCAATCGGCTGGAGCGGTTGGCTAACTACCGCTGTGCCCATCCCTCGCACTGGGGGCATTGCTGCACCCGGCGGCATTGCTGCACCCGGCGGCATTACTCCGCCTGGCCGTGGCGGGCCTCCTGGCATTACCGGCCCTCCCGGCATCAGGCCACCACCGGGCATTCCGTAGCCTCCGTAAGCTTGCTCAGGCCTCTTGGCCTTAACCACAATCACGAGCTGAGTTTGGATAGGATCAGCGACAAAGGCCGTGAAATCAACTGGCTGCTTTAGGTCCAACCGGCCTCCCTCGTGGTAACCCTTGGTGGTCACTGCCAGGCTGGGATGGCCGGCGAAAGTCTGCACCTCTTCCAGCTTAACCTCTCCACTACCCCACGCTCCCAGCACGACCGCATCAGTGGTGCCGTTGAAGATGTGGAGACTCTCATCCGCTACCAGCACAGGTGAAACCAGGTATAACAGCCCAGCTATAGTGCAGAGCACGACCAATCTCTTCAATAGCATAAGCTCCACCTTCAGCAAAACGGTAGCCTTCCCACGTAATTACTACTATAATACCTCATCCGCCATCAATTGGCAAGAGCATAGCCCGCAACTGCCTCAGTCCCTTCGCAATACCGACATAAAAGCCTCCTGGGGAATCTCAACCTGGCCGACCTGTTTCATACGCTTCTTGCCGGCTTTCTGCTTCTCCAGTAGCTTGCGCTTGCGCGTTACATCCCCGCCATATAGCTTCTCAATTACGTCCTTGCGTAGCGGGGGAATCCTGATCGAGGCGACTACGCGCTTGCCGATAGCGGCCTGCAGGCGAACCTCAAATAGCTGGCGAGGAATCTCCCTTTTAAGATTGGCGATAATGGCCCGTCCCCGGCGTTCAGCGAACTCGCGGTGGGCGATAATAGCCAGGGCATCAACCGGTTCGTCATTGACCAGTATATCCACCTTGACCAGCTCCGCAATCTCATATCCAGCCGGCTCGTAGTCCAGCAGTGCGTACCCTCGGCTTATGGACTTGAGATTGTCATAGTAATCAACGATTATCTCAGCCAGCGGCAGCCGATAATGCAGCACCGCCCGGTCGCCTGCCTGCTCGTAGTCCATTCCCTGAAACTGGCCCCGCATGCTCTCTGACAGCTTCATGCATCCACCCACGTGCTCCTGGGGCACAGTTATGGTAGCAGCGACAACTGGCTCTTCAATGGCTTCGATATACTGCGGCTCCGGCAACAGCGCGGGATTGTTTATCTCCATTATCTCGCCATCGGTGCGCAGCACCCGGTAGCGAACGCTGGGAGCAGTAGCCACCAGCTCCAGGTCATACTCGCGCTCCAGCCGCTCTTGGACGACCTCCATATGCAGCAAGCCCAGAAAGCCACAGCGGAATCCAAACCCCAGTGCTGCCGAAGACTCCGGTTCGTAACTGAAGGCGGCATCATTTAGGGAATACTTCTCTACTGCGTCTTTAAGTGCCGGCTGATTGGCGTTGTCAACCGGATACAAACCCGCGAAGACCATAGGGCGAACTTTTCGGTAGCCCGGCAGTGCCTGCGCCGCCGGACGATCTGCTGAGGTGATGGTATCACCTACGCGACTTTCTGCTGCACGCTTGATTCCGGCAGTCAGATACCCCACTGAGCCAGCGCTAAGCTCGTTCACTTCTTGCCGCTGGGGGGTGAATACGCCAACACTACTGACTTCAAAGGTCTGGCCAGTGGACATCATCTGGATGTGGTCTCCAGCGGCAACTGTACCCTCAAAGACGCGAACATAGGCGACCACGCCCCGATGTGGGTCAAACTCGCAATCAAAGATTAGCGCCTTCAGCGCCGTGTTCGGATCACCGGTCGGAGGCGGAATATCCCGGACGATCGCCTCAAGTATCTCCTCAACGCCGGCACCGGTCTTGCCACTGGCGTAGTGGATCTGCTGCTCGGTGAAACCGAATTCGTTCTGCAACTGCCGAGCCACACGCCGGGGATCAAAATTAGTAAGGTCGATCTTGCTGACCACCGGGATAAGCTCAAGGTCCTCGGCAATCGCTAAATAGGCGTTGGCCACGGTCTGGGCCTCCACCCCTTGTGAGACATCCACAAGCAGCAG
>JALGTJ010000140.1 GCA_029821415.1 Candidatus Zipacnadia bacterium | reverse complement strand
TCACAACGGCTTGCCCAACTACACTATTGGCCAGCGCCGAGGCCTGGGCCTGGGCGGCGAATTGCTCTATGTCATCGGCAAGAATATTGCCGAGAATGCGCTGATTGTCGGCCCGCAGGAGGCTCTGGCCCGGCGCGAGTGCGACCTGGAGCAGGTCAACTGGGTCTCGGTCGCTTCTCCCCGGATCGGCAAGGAGCTGCCGGTTGCCGTGGAGCTGCGCTATCGGGCCCGGCTCATCCCCGCAACTGTCCGCCTCATTAGCTCCACCACGGCTCGTCTAATGCTGACTACCCACGACCAAGCCGTTACCCCTGGCCAGTCGGCTGTGTTCTATCGCGGCGATTTGCTACTGGGCGGCGGAATTATTGCTGGGTAGACCGGTGCATTCTTCGTTTCCCCTTAGTTGTCGCCTCTGAGATGGAACCAAATTGCCGCGCTGGTGCATAGTAATACCGAGAATCGGCTTAACCTGGGCGGAAGAGCGATCAAAAAGCCTTGCGGGAGGTGATAATGGAAACACTTGCTCCCAAGTACAGCAATCTGACAATGCCATCGGAAGATCGGCAAGGCCAAGCAAACCAGTAGTGGACCAGTTAGGTAGTCGGCAGACTTAGTGGCATGCAATCTGTGAAGTAGTGCTATTGACTTTGTTCGCCTCTGTTAGAGCGCCTACGATCAGGGGGGCGGACAGGGGTGTGTATCAAAGAGTGCGCGTCCTCTTATCTGAGGCAGCTCGACACCGGCGGGTATCGCGAACGCTTCTCTGCCCAGGGGTCAAATTCAAGGCAAAGGGTGGCAAAAGCGATATGGGTTGGCAACAAGACCTATGCATGTGGGGGGTCCAGGAGCAGACACTGGAGAAGCTGGAGAAGCTTGAAGGCGAGCGCCCGGAGATAGTTATGGCTTATCATGAACTGCTCAACCCCGAGACCTTCCGATACTGTTATCAGCAGGTTCGGGCTGCTATTAATGTCAGAGACGAGGAACAGGTGGAAGATTATCTGATTGGCGTGTTAGCTCATATTTTGCACCGACTGGTCACCAGCCCCGAGAGATTTACTTTCAGAGACCGGGCAGCGGTTCGGCGATATCTACAGGGGGCAATTCGAAACGTGCGGCGGAAGATTATTGCTGCCAACCGGCTGCTGGTCATAGATCCCGACATGATGGTCGGGATGTCAAGCGTAGAGATCACTCAGCAGCAGGAATATTTGCAGATAGAACTACAGCAGGTCTTGTCCCTTCTGCCGGCGCCATATGCCGCGGCCCTGGAACTGTATGTCCGCGGAGATTCGATCGCAGAGATCTCAGCGCATTTGCAGATCTCAAAGGGCACGGTGAAGTCACGCTTGCATCGGGCCCGGCAGATACTTGCAGACCTGCAATCAGGGTGGTGAGAGGAGCACCATGAAACGCTGTCAGCGCGACTACAAGGAGAGTGACGAAGAAGCCACTATTAGACGAAGGGAGGCAATCGTTGACCGGGCACTATTGTATGCTCGTTTGCTGTCTATTCTCGACGAACGAAGCAAAGCCGACCACGGCTGCAAAGCTAATGTAGTGCGGGGTGACCAGAGAGTTGGCTCCGAGGCTGAGGAGGAACATCAAGCTGGGCCGCCTCACGATGGTCAGCCCTCAGAGCTGCTAACGTCTGAGGCCAATGCCACGTATTAGTGACTACACCGGCTGTAGCTGGTGGGTTATTGCTATGTAGTTGTACGCGTTATCAAGAGGAGATCTAAGAACCCTGCTGGATAGAGGCCGGACAGGGCTATCCGGTCCTGTTTGGCTGCTGTTTGTCCAAGCGTGGAACCAGTGTGCTGTTGTGGGCGAGTAGGCGTATTATAAAGCCTTTTGTTCTCGTCTGCTGAATAGAGCAAGGCCTCATGCGGTCAGCTTGACAAGGCCGCACAGCACGGCGTACAATCAGACGTTGGTCAGGCGGGGCTGAATCCGGCACCAAGCCTGACTGCGATAGCAGAGACGTGGAGGTTGATCTACATGCGGCCGGCATGGCTGGAAATAGACCTTACCGCGATTGCCGATAACATCGAGCGCGTCCTTTCAGTGCTCGGTAGTCAACGAAAGCTAATCGCTGTCATCAAAGATGATGCTTATGGCCATGGTGCTACTGTCATTGGCCCCGTAGCCCAGCGGTGCGGCGTGCGGATGTTCGCTGTATCCCTGATTGAAGAAGCCATTGAGGTGAAGTCGGTCTGTTCGGGCGCGGAGATTCTCATCCTGGGCCTGGTCCCGTTGGATGCGGTGCCTACGGCCATTGAGCACGGGTTTCATATGCCCCTGGATAGCGTGGATAGAGCTAAGGTGATTTCGCAAGCTGCTTCTGCGCAAGGCACGGCGGCGAAGGTCCACCTCAAGGTAGACACGGGTATGCACCGCATAGGCGTGCCTGCGGACGAAGTGGGGCAGTTGTGCCGTGGGTTAAGGGACTTGCCCAATCTGGATATCCGCGGTATCTTCACCCACTTTGCCAGTGCCCCTGATGATCCACTGTTTACTACCCAGCAGTTTGAGAGATTCCAGCAAGCCTGCCGCGAAGCCGAGACTATTCTGGGCCAGCGCCTGCCGCTCAAGCATTGTGCCAACAGTGCTGCTACCGTACGTTATCCGGAGATGTGGCTGGATGCCGTTCGGCCAGGAGCTTTACTCTACGGCATTCCTCGAAATCGTGGCGGCCAGTATCTTCCCACTATGGATCAAGCCCTGTCTATGAAGGCGAAGATTGCCTCCATAAGGACTCTCCCGGCCGGTGAGAAGCTAGGCTACGGTAGAACCTGGCAGGCCCAGCGCACCAGTCGCATAGCTCAGGTGCCCCTGGGCTATGGTGATGGCTACGATCGCCACCTTTCCAACAAAGGGGAGGTGCTCCTGCGCGGCCGCCGTTTGCCTGTAGTTGGTGCCATCTGTATGGACTCTACATTTGTTGATGTTACCGATATACCGGGTGCGAAGGTAGGCGAGGAGGTAGTAATGGTCGGTAGTCAGGGCGACGAGACAATTACAATTGCTGAGATTGCCGAGCACTGCGGAACGGTGGTACAGGAGGTACCGGTGCGAATGAATGTGCGGCTGCCGCGCATCTACACCTGTCAGCCGGGTGACGAGCGCGTAGCGCACTTCGCCGATAGATACAGGAGCGCGACCAGCGATGTCTCGGCATAATTCTGTTACAGTCCGTGTCCCTGCCAGTACCGCCAACCTTGGGCCTGGATTTGACTGCTTGGGCCTGGCGCTGGAAGTCTACAACACCGTTGAGCTGTCGCTGGCCGTGGAGACCACTGTACAGGTCACCGGCGAAGGCCAGGGCTATCTGCCACTCGGACGGAGCAATCTCGTTCTGCAAGCAGCCGACCGAATAGCTGAGCAAGCCGGTCAACAAGTGCCCGGATGGCATCTGCGCCAGCACAATGAGATCCCGCTGGCCCGCGGTCTGGGTAGCAGCAGCACCGCGATTGTCGGAGGGCTGATCGCCGCCAATGAGTTGCTGCAAGCTGGCTTAGACCGCCAGCAGCTTCTACAGATTGCCACTGAGATTGAAGGTCACCCCGATAATGTCGGGCCTGCGCTTTACGGTGGTCTGACAGCGTGCTGCGTGGAGTTAGAAGACGTTTGCTGTATTAAGTTGGATGCCCCTACCCAGTTGGATATTGGTGTAGTCATCCCCCGTTTCAAGATTGACACCCGCCAAGCTCGCGAAGTCCTGCCTGAGCAAGTTCCCTTTGAGGATGCAGTTTTCAACGTCAGCCGGGCCGCCTGCACGCTGGCCGCGCTCGTGGCTGGTCGCTGGGAGAAGCTGTCCGCCGTGATGAAAGATCGGCTTCACCAGCCTGCTCGGGCTCCGCTCATCCCGGGGATGGAAGAGGTGATTAGTGCCGCTGAAGAAGCCGGGGCCCACGGCGCTGCACTCAGCGGCTCCGGCCCGACGATAGTGGCCTTTGCGACCGAGCAG
>JALGTJ010000139.1 GCA_029821415.1 Candidatus Zipacnadia bacterium | reverse complement strand
TCAATGGGCACCTGTACGCCGCCAGCCGCTGCCGCTGAATCTACAGGTACTACCTTTTGCCAGACAGTATTGTCCTGCCAGTCACCGACTCTGATCCTAAACTCCTTCACATCCCGGCTCGCTGATTGAATTTCCAGCGTGGGCATCTCACCCTCCACGAACACCCAGTCCTCAGTGTCCAGGAAGCGAGCGCCTACTTCAATGTCGCTGGCAGGGCGATAGTCGGTCAGTTCGCCTGGTTCGAGCTGGACGGCATCAATGTAGAGCTTCTCGGGGTTGCTGCGGGGGCGCAGATCAACTCGCTGAGTGGCAGGAGTAGTATCACCGCCCCGCCGCACAGGCAGATGAAAGATTACCTGGTAGCGACCGTCTTCAGTAGCTGGCAGGTCGGCCTGAAACCAGTAGCGCTGCCACTGGGTCCCGACCGTAAATACCTGCGTGAACTCACCGTGAACTCACCGGTGGCCTCCCCCCATCCGTCACCGCTGCGCTCAGCACTGACAATGGTCACGCGCACCTCAGTGTCGGGGTACGTTGATTTCATCCACGCGCTACAGGTGTACGTTCCCGGCAGGGGCAGCTTGACATAAGCCGAATGGATCGTCTCATACTCCTTGTCCAGACGGCAGGAATAGCGGCCCTCGTACTTTTCTTCCGTCACCCGCGCGCTCCAGGGGTCAGGCAGCTTGGAACCGGCCAAGCCGTCCTTGAACAGATCAGGCTTCTTACTCTGGAAGGGACAGTCGTAAATCGTCGAGGCCATCCAACCATCCAGCGGCATCCAATAAGAGACACTGGACTCAAAACCGCTGTTGAGGACAAGATTCTGGCCTCCTGAGCTTGGCGGCACAGCCAGTATGGCCAGCATCACGACGCCAAGCCACTGAAGGTATTTTTCGGCTGCACCGGCGAGCATAAAGTTGTCTCCTTGTTCTCAGGTCGTTGCCGAAATTGGTCGGTCGAGCCGGTGCCGAAGGTAGATCCGTTCACTGTAACGCGGAGCCAACAATATCCCCCTTTTAGAGTTTACTCGTAAAACCAGTCAATCGGCACTATGCGCAGCTTTGTGCCATGGCCTTTCATCGTGCCCATACCATAGTCATAGACAATCAGTGCCTCATCGCCCATAAATGCGACATTGGGATAGCAGATGCGCAGCACCCCTGGCGCATGCGGATAGCGTTCGTGGTCCTGAGGCTGGTTGTACCGGTATGGTATGCCCTCTATCTCCATATCGTAGACCTTGAAAGGCGGCGGTTCGATATAGGTGACGTCATTGAGCGACTCCAGGTTCTTGAAGTTGCTCCAACTGCTGCCCTCGTCGCGCGAGATAGCGCACGACAGCCGGTGGCGCTGCAAGCCGGCATAGATCTCCTCTGGCGAGATCTGGTTCCAGATGGCCAGCAAATCGCCGGTAGTCGGAATGCGCGATAGATGCGGTGGTGTGTAAGCAGAGGCTAATTCCGTGGGCTGGGGCGTGGTCCAGGTCTTGCCCTCATCGGACGAGTGCGAGTCATAGATGCGACCAAGGCGTGTCCGCCCATGCATCAGTAGCCGACCGTCATTGAGCTCCTCAATGCACGGCTCTTCAAAGTCATAGACGCCGTGGGCATTATACGGCGAGGTCATTACCACCAGCTCGCTCTCGCTGGCCTGCCAGCTCTCACCCTCGTCGTCGGAATAGTACACCCACGAGTAGCACAACGACCGGCCCTGGCTCTCCGCCTCGCCGCCGGGAAGAGGACTAATCCACATGAATACTGGCACGACAATGCGTCCTGAGGACAGCACTCGTGACGTGCCGTTGCGGGCTACCGCGAAACGGGGGTCAATCCACACGCCGTCCGACCAAGTCTCGCCTTCATCCTCCGATACGTGGAACATCAATGGCCCATCCCGCCCTTCGCGTGCGTGAGGAACCGCAGTGTGAGCCAGTCCCAGCTTGCCCGACTTCAGACGCAGCGGGTGAGTGCGGTAGCCGTGCAGCGGTTCACCGTCCGCAGTTCGCAGAATCGTCGGCTCCCCCCAGCTCCGTCCCCGGTCAGTGCTCATCTTGGTGCATAGCTCCTGCCGTTCATTGTTGAAGAACAGCGCCACTCGCTGCTCATCCAGTGCCAACAGCGTCGCCTCGTAACAGCCCCGCCCAGGTTCCAATACCATCATTTCGTATTCTTGATTGGCCGACATTTGCGTTTCTCGCCTCCTGGTGCTCATGGATTACAAAGAATCGCCCCCGGTGCACTCTCCCGGTTCGTGTAATTCGCCAGCAGTCCTTCTTTTCAACTTGCCGTCGACGCCAGTGCCGCTGGCTACTGGTAATGCACCACCAGGTGCAAGCGATCGACCGTGAGGCTGCCACTGGCTGGTGCGGCATTAGTTAGCTTGATTATGTTCTCGCCGAGGCGGACCTCACTGGGATTAGGCTGCCAGGATAGCCAGTTAGCGTTGCCACTCACCTCAGAGCGTAGCCCTGCTCCCAGATCCTGGCCGTTGAGCTGGGCGATAATCTCGGCCGACTCCGGCAATTGCTCACACCTAATCCGCAGTTGCGTCACGGCGGATTTGCCGGCCGGGGCGTTGGCAGCAACGTTTTCGCCCACTGGCAGATGCAGTTCTGTCCAGGTGCCGGCTTGTACCTGCCTCGGCAGGCGGTCCGGTGCCACCAGTCCCGGCCGTAGGTCACCCTCAAAATCCTCTACGACGATATAGTCAATGGCATAGATCTTATCCAGTCCCCGCAGAGTTTCGGGTGATCCCATCTGGCTGAGGCGTTCGTCAGGCTCGGCTGGAAAGAAGTTGAAGGTGTATACGGCGTCTGCGCCCGCATACCAGATATTCATCGCTGCTCCGCGCCAGGCCTCCACCGAGTTGAGTTCCTCGCGCATGCCCGAAGCGCTGATGCAGGCGTATAGGGGCCGGTCGTACTGGTGGACAAACTCGGCCATTTCACGCACCTGTGGTGCCATTGCCATCGGCACGTAGCCACCGCCGACTGTAACGATGTCGCACAGATCATCGCGTAGCCAGGTGACGATGTCCAGACCGATGCTCAAAGAGCGCTGCACACTCATAGGTATCCGCACAGCCACCAGCAGAGGGCGACCACGCTGCCTGCTCACTCGCTCGGTCATCTTGCGGATACGGCGCATGAAGTCGTTCATCATCGCGTTCTGCTCGGGAGTAGTGGGTTGCAGGTCCAGCGTCGGCCGAAAGAACTGTGGGCTGCGGAACCAGTCCAGTTCGATCCCGTCTATGTCGTAGTTTTCACACAGTTCCTGGATCTGCAGGAATTGGCGGTCGCGCACTGCGGAGATGGCGTAGTCTTTGGATACCCACCACTTGTGAGGGGAGGACTGGGGGTATTTGTCCCAGTCCTCGTGGGTGCCCAATAGGTAATCGGGGTGCTCCTTCTTCCAAGTTGCCCTCTGTTCAACCAAGCCTGGAAGTGCGTCATGGATGTCGTTCATACGAATGGTCGGAAAGAATTCTATATTGTGCTCGTGGCAGTACTGCAAAGCCAATTGCACAGGGTCGTAGCCGGCCTGTATTAGCGCATTGCCGTGGACTACTTCGGCGACTTTAGTCGGATACAGGCAGACGTCGTCAAGCCAGCGGGGGTCAAACGTCACAAGATCGACCTGGGTGTTCACTGTCTGGCGCAGCCGAGCATTGATAAAGGCCTCGGGTGACGCCTCCCAAGCCGCGCCAGCATCGTCGTTGTACACTATGCGACGGGGTTGCCATGCTGCCTCTTTACGGGCTTGTTGCATATCAATTCCTCCCTGTTGCGGCAGACCGACCGTACTGATAGTTGTGATGCAGACTAAGGCAATTGTCACGATTAACCATTGGCATTGCGGGTTCGTCACTGTGATCTACCTCCCGGTGCGGACATCTCTCTTAGGTCGCTGAAGAATGATGTTGCTGTCTGCTGCCCTCAGCGTCTTAACAATCATCTTTCAGCCACTTGTTAAGCATGTCTAGCTGCTTCTTATAAGCATTCAGTTCGTCCTGCTGGCGATTCTTGGGATCGGCGAACCAGTCACAAATCTCCTCACTGCTTTTGCCTTCGCGGCGCAGCCTCTCCCAGGTGGCCTGATGAACCCCTTCATGGGCGAGAGCAGCTTTGAAGTTGACGTCTGGTTGCCCGGCAAAATAGGTGGGCTTGACCCATTCTTCGGCCCAGTCAAAGCCGCGCCGTGCGTCCCATTGCCGCCAGTCCTCGGCATAGTTCGGGTCGTCACGCGGGCCACCGGGTACCAGCCGCCCATCACTGCACCGCGTGCCCATCGGTGAATGCGCGGCCTTACCTCCGCCCTGGCTAAGGCCCCTCTCGCGGGCCAGTCGCTCTATTTCCTTGTTAACATCGTTCAGATAGTCGTTGTCGTTATCATACCCTGACGGGTCCACATTACTGAAGGCATCTCTGACTGCCTGCGCACCTT
>JALGTJ010000138.1 GCA_029821415.1 Candidatus Zipacnadia bacterium | reverse complement strand
CTTGCCACAGCACATGAGGCATACCTTCCGTCATGAGATTACTCCTCAATAAACATACCCATTACCCCACTCCCCACCACAAATAGGCTAACAGCACAGATTCCCCGTTGCACTTCAATTATTGTTACATTCGCCTAGTCGACACCAAATTCCTTCTCCGACGGCCCATGACGTGCTGCAACATACTGTGATGTCTTCCCTCGCCCACCCGCATAGGGAGGGTGCAGAGCGCCAGAGACTTGCCAAAAATCCGGGCATATCGTAAAATACCGATGCTATGACGAAGGCTGGCTCACACACAAGCCACCTGGAACTACAACCCGGTCAACATATCCACTTCATCGGCATTGGTGGCGTATCTATGAGCGGCCTGGCCTTGGCTCTGCATCAAGAGGGATTTTACGTCACCGGTTCAGACAAGCACGAATCGCAGACGGTGAAGCGGCTGCAGGATAATGGCATTGAGGTAGCTCTGGGCCAGGCGGCACAGAATATCGGTGAGGCCCAGGTCATCGTCTACACCACCGCAATTAAGGAAGATAATCCTGAACTTGTGGCGGCCCGCGCTACTGGTCGGCCGGTCGTTCACCGCTCCCAGCTAATCAGCTACCTATTGGATCAAGAGCATCGTATTGCGGTAACCGGCACGCACGGTAAGACAACCGTCACGGCAATGATCGGCGAGATCTTCGTGGAGCTGGGCTACGACCCTACTGTTTTTGTAGGCGGTGACTGGCTGAACATTGACAGCAACTTCCGGCTGGGGAATGGCGACTGGGCGATATTTGAGGCCTGTGAGAGTGACAGCTCGTTTCTGGCTTACGAGGGCTGCTCCCAGGTTCTGACCAGTATTGAACCAGATCATTTGGACAGCTATGGCAGTTTTGAAGAGTTAAGCCACACCTTCCAGCAGTTTGTATCCATAGCGAATCCCCAAGGTTTTGTCGCATATTGCGGCGACAGCACAGAAGTGGTCAAGGCGGTGGCTGACAGTCCGGCACAGCTCATTTCCTACGGCCTTGGGCCGGAGTTAGACATCACCGCGACGGACATAACTGTCACGGCACAGCAGAGCACCGACTTTGCTCCCATCGCCTTCGGCGAGGTTCTCGAGCCAGTTAGCCTGCGAATGGTTGGGCGTCACAATATTCTAAATGCGCTGGCGGCCCTGGCCGCAGCCTACGGCGCAGGATTACCGGTCAAGCAGGCCGCTGGTGCGCTGGGTCACTTCACGGGTATCAAACGCCGCTTTGAATACGTCGGCCAGGTGGACGGTTGTCAGGTGATTGACGATTATGCTCACCACCCTACCGAGATCCGGGCAACCCTGCAGGCTGCCCGCGAGCACTTCGCCACCCGCATCGTGGCGGTATTCCAGCCTCACCTGTACAGCCGGACCGAGTATCTGATGGAGGAGTTCGTCAAATCGTTCGATGAGGCGGACATCATTGCAATAGCCCAGACATACGCCGCCCGCGAGCAGCCCCGGGAGGATGTCAGCGGGCAACAGTTATACGAGCGCATTCGCAGCCGCCACCCCGACCGGCAAGTCGCTTATCTGCCGGCATTGGACGATGTTGTAGAGTTCTTGAAGCAGCAGGCCACCAGCGGTGATCTGGTGATAACCATCGGCGCCGGCAATATTCACCGTGCCGCCGAGCGATTAGTGAACGGCGCGTGACCTGAACAACAGGCGCACCAGCAATCGTATCATACGCTACTGCAAGGGTGTGTCACGCGATTCGCCACTCAGCTCAAAGGCAATCCAGGCAACCAAGCCGATATCTGCGAGCGGCCCAACTGCTGCTGGTGACAGTAGCAGTTAGCTTCACCTACGGACTGGCAGTCTCCCCTTATTTTGCCATTCGCGATGTCCAAATACGCGCGCCGGACAGCGCCCTGGCTAAACTTGCTTTGGCGAGGATCGAAGTACCCAGCGGAGCCAGCACACTGCTGTACCCGGCTCAACGGATTGCTGAGCAGCTTGAGGATTGCCCCGAGATCAAGCAAGCCTCTGTGGAGCGCGATCTCCCAGGCCGGCTGGTATTACATATTAAGCGCCGATACCCGATAGCCGCGATCAAGACCAACAAGCAATGGGCACTGGTTGATGAGGAAGGTATCTGCGTGGGCACTACCACGGCGCTTCCTGGGTCATTGATCCACTTCTATGGACTGGCGAACACCCCCCTGGAGCCAGGAGAGCAACTGACCGGTAACGAACTGAAGCTGCTGAGTGAGACGCTGGAGGGTCTGAAAGACTGCTCGGCTACCGAAGGGCTGGTGATGGACTTTACTGACCGCCATCTAGTCCAGCTTTACTCGCCAACGGGGGTGCTGGGCAAGCTGGGCAGTCCGGATAACCTCAAGCGCAAGATAATGATGTTCCTGGCAATAATGCAGCAGCTGGAGGGAAAGGGGCGCCGGGCAGCGTATATTGATGTTAGAATTATGGACCAACCAGTCTGGAAACCGCGGTCGGAGTCATAAAGGTCGGATTTGTGGTGTTGCGAGCCACAACAATGAGGTAATATAGGGATGGTTGACGGAGGCTACGTAGCCAGCATAGACGTAGGCACGACCAAAATCTGCACGATAGTTGCTCGCGTCGCCGCCAGTGGGCAGCTCGATATTCTGGGGGTTGGGCTGTATCCCTCGCGCGGGCTACGCGAGGGAGTCGTCGTTGACCATGCCTACGCCGTCGAGTCGGTGCGGCAGTCAGTAAACAAAGCCGAACAAATGGCACAACTGCCTATCGGCGGCGCCTACGTAGGTGTGACGGGTACGCACATCAAATCGCGGAACGTGACCGGACGGGTACGGGTAGCCTCCGGGAACGAGATAACCAGCGAAGACGTCGAGCAGGCCATCCAGAGCGCCTGCGACAATGTTGCTTTGCCCCACGACCGGGAGATAATCCATACCCTGGTGCGAGATTTTGCCATTGACGGCCAACGCGGTGTGAAGCGCCCACTGGGCATGCACGCCTCGCGGTTGGATGCCAACATTCACGTAGTTAGCGCCGCAGCCGGGGCTTTGCGCAATGTGGCCGCCGCCGTGGAAGAAGCCGGCATTGAAGTGCAAGAGCAAGTCCTGGAGCCGGTGGCGACCAGCCTGGCAGTGCTGGCCGAAGATGAATCCGACCTGGGCGTGGTGCTGATGGATATTGGCGGGGGGACGACTGACCTGGCTGTCTTTGCCAACGGAGCCATAGCCCACAGCGGAGCCATACCTGTTGCGGGCAACCAGATCACCGGCGACATCGCCAAGCTGCTGCGTGTCTCCTATGAGCAAGCCGAACAAATCAAGAAACAGTTCGGCACCGCCTTTGCGGATATGATGAACGACGATGATGCGGTGATAGTCGAGGAGATCGGCACCCGTGAGCAGGTGCGAGTGCCTCGCAGCCTGATCGCCGAGATAATTCAAGCTCGGCTGGTCGAGATATTCCAGCTAACTATTGAAAATCTGCAGCAGGCCGGTATGTACAACACGGTCACCAGCGGAGTAGTGCTCACTGGAGGTGGCTCGCAGCTTCCTGGCACCCTGGAGATAGCCTCCGAGATTATGGAAAACACCCCGGTGCGCATAGGCAGCGCTCGCGGGGTAGGACGGGGGGCTAACCAAGTCGCCAGCCCCATTTATGCCACCGGTGTTGGCCTGGCTCTGTATGCGGCCGAGAAAGGCGCTGATGCCCGCCCGCTTTCAACTCCTTCCTATCTCGAATGGATAGAGAAGGCCCGCTGGTGGTGGCGCACCCGCGTCCAGCCCCGAATTTCTGCTTATCTCCCTGGCAAATAGTCATCTGCCACGCTCAAGAAGATTAGACAAGCAAGGTAACCACCGGTGCGACCGAGAACTGAGGCCGAAGTCGTCAAGGTGTCGCAGTCCATTGAGCAAGCCGTTCATAGCCTTATGAAACTGAAAGAATGACAATGACCCTGCGAAGCAAGGTAGAAATCAGTGGCCGCTGGGGGCCCTACTATGACCGTCTGATGGATCT
>JALGTJ010000137.1 GCA_029821415.1 Candidatus Zipacnadia bacterium | reverse complement strand
GGCAGCTCCCCGACCAGTGTCACGCCCAGCACTTGAGGAGCGCGCAGGTAGAAGGGCATGCCGGCCATAGCCAAAGCTACATCCAGACCACCAGCGCCAATCGCTACCATCCCCAGTCCTCCGGCGGTGGGAGTATGACTGTCCGAGCCCAGGAGAGTCTTGCCCGGTATGCCGAAGCGCTCCAGATGTACCTGATGGCAGATGCCATTGCCCGGCCGCGAGAAATATATCCCGCGCTTGGCGGCCACTGTCTGCAAGAAGCGGTGGTCGTCGGCATTCTCAAAGCCCGTCTGCAAAGTGTTATGACAGCTCAGTGCGCACTCGCTCCAAGCCCAGTGCCTCAAACTGCAGATAGGCCATTGTGCCAGTGGCATCCTGGGTTAGGGTCTGGTCTACGCTGATAGCAATCTCCTGGCCAACCGCAAGTTTGCCGCTGACCAGATGATCAGCCAGGATTTGCCCAATAATCGTCCCTTTCAAGAGGTTAATCCTCCTGCCTTAACAACATAATCGCAAAGACAACCAGAGAAACGAATACTCTTTGAAAAGGTTAGAGGTTGGCATTGAGGTAGATCTACCCCCCACGCGGATCCAGCGTCATCCGGCTGGCAGAGCCTCCGTCTTGCTTAGCCGCTCCGCACCTCTAATACCTGGACACCAGGCACAGTATAGATGAACTTGCCGTAAGCCAGATTACGTGTGCCCTTCATACGTCCGAATACAGTAACCGGCCAAGCGGCGCTTAGGTACTGATTAAGTGTGGCATTGTCAGCAAACTCCAGGACTACCTCTTTCTTGCCAACAGAACGCTCGTCTTGATAAATCTCGGTCACTGCCACCCGCTGGTTTTGCTTTGTCGGAATGATTACCCAGCCTTGCCCAGTAGTATCCCCGGCCAGTTCCACCTCAACCTGTGCGTAGTAGAATGCCCCCTGGGGCGATAGCCGCGCGACTCTGAAGGGCACCAGCGGAACATTCCAGAGCACAATCAGACCAATGACTACCACAATGAAGATAGCCCAGTAAGCATATTGCTGGGTCTCTGTGGTAGTCAACCACCAGCCCAGCACTCCTAACAATCCTACGATTATGGCATCCACCACCATCTCCTGACCGATATGAAAGCGCAAGTTGGTGGTACTGGTAACCAGCCTGGGAAAGAAGTCAGCAACCGATACTATCAGGTAGACTACTGCAACCACAATTATTAGAAAGCCCAGCAGCCGATTCATTTGTCAGTCACTCCTCATAGCCGGCACCTATTGTTTCAGCGGCAATAGCACGGGGCTGCCCTGCTCGACGGATTTGTATGCTCCCAGGGCTACTTCTACTGCCCGGAGACCGTCCTCACCGGTTACTGGCACCGGCTCGCCGCTGCGTACTGAGTGCACAAAAGCCCTGACCAAGCTGTAATCCGGAGATTCGCCGTAAGCCACCCAAGTATAGCTTCGGTCGTCGTTATTGTAGTAGCCCAGATGTTCACGGAACAGATCAACCACCACATTGCCCCGTTCCCCAATAACCGTCATAGTCGCGTCACCCCAGACGGGATAGTGAGGCGGACGCGACCAACTGCAATCCAGCGCTGCGATACAGCCATCGGCAAACGCAATGCTGAGAAGCCCGCAATCTTCCACCTCAAGTTCCGGGTTATATACTGTATCAACTTCAGCGTACACTGTAGCCGGTTCTTGACCAGTGACCACCCGCATCAAGTCGACCATGTGCACAGTATGATCCATCACCGTGCCCCCGCCAGAAAGCTCGGGCTGCACAAACCAGCCCCCGGGATTCCGCCCCCGATTGGTCGCGCTTATTGCCAGTATCCGCCCCAACTCGCCGGCTTCGATCATCTGCCGCGCTTCAATAAAAGCCGGAGCGAAACGACAGGGAAACGCCGTCATCAGTTGCACTCCGGCCTCGCGGCAGGCGCTGATCATCTCCTGGCCATCTGCCATAGTCGTTGCCAACGGCTTCTCACACATAACATCCCCTCGGTATCCAGATAGGGCACGCCGGCCTCAGCCGCAACCTGCCGGCCACGCTCCGCATCATCGTCGGCGATGCCAATCAACTCAACGTCAGGCATAGATAGCAGAACTTTCAAATAGCTGAAGGCATGTATGTGGGCAAAGCTGATCATACCAATTCGAGGCCCATCGGACATTCATATTCCTCCTTACAATAACAGACTCACCTTCAAGTCAAGCATAGTGGATAACGTGACCAGTTTGCGCCGATTCCAACACAGCAAGCGCCAGCCTGACCGCCTCGCGGCCATCTCGAGCAGTGATGGGAGGCTCGTGATCATTTTCCACTGCTGCAATGAATAGCTCCTCTTCAGTCTGGTACGGTGATTTGGCTGTCGGCGTCATCGGCAGATAGGCCTTCTCACTAACCTGGCCGTCCCCACCACGCCGCTGGACAATGAGTGTGGTGCTTTCGGTGCTGTCGTGAGTAAGCAGACCACCACTGCCAGTTATCTCAAAGCTGGTTCGGAACCCGCCTGCATCTGCCCACGAACCTTCTACAAAAGCAACCGTCCCCTGGGGGAACCGCAAGGTGCACAGTGCATAGTCCAGAGCCGGCAGTTGTTCATACAATCCGCGGGCATAGATACGCTCCGGCGGGCCCAGCGTCCAGAGCAGCCAATCAAAATCGTGAATGATCATATCCAGAATAACTCCGCCGCTTCTTTGTAAATCAGCGAACCAGCCTCTTGGCATCAAGTTGATTCGCGCCATACGAATCATCCCCACATCGCCCAACTGTCCGTCCTTAATCATCTGCCGAGCTGTCTGATATTCGGGGAAAAACCGGAGGACGTGACCAACCATCATCTTAACGCCTGCTGCTTCCACAGTCTCTATCACCTCGTCGGCCTCATCCAGAGTACGAGTCATCGGCTTTTCACAGAAGATATGCTTGCCCGCCTGTGCAGCCCTGATGCAATACTCAGCATGAACGTCGGTAGGCGTGACCACTACTACTGCATCAATATCATCAGATAGGCACTGGTCCGGGTCACTGGCTACCTCCGCCCCCAGCGGTTCGGCGCAATTCTTAGCATTCTCAGCAACCACGTCATACACTCGTTTTACCCGGCAGTCGGCAATCTGTGCGAAATTCGCTGCATGCTGCGAACCTAATCCTCCTGTGCCAATCACTGCCACATTTATCATATTGACTAACCTCCCGGAATACGATAAGCACAACAACCTCATCAGATATGACCAATTTCGTCAGGCCAGCCGTTATTCCTCCTTAGTTTTGCTATGCTGCTGCCGCTTGCTGCTTGGTGCCACTAATCAGGAGGAAATTATGCACAAATCCGAACGAGTTGGAAGGGATACACCGTCGCGTCACGAATATGTTCTTAACCCAGCGGGTGTACAGAACCTAATTAGCGGCATTAAACCAGGCCCGACGAACCTGCCCATCAGGTGAGACAATTTCGTGTCAACCATTGGCGACCTAATCCGCTACCCTGAGCCGACCACACCGGTATCACTGGGCAACCTTGACTCCTTGCGCAAGGAGCTGGCCCAGCAGTCTGGAGAGATTTCCCTGTCAGCCGGAGGGCAGCTCAGTGACCTGCTGGACAACTACGTCGCGACTAGCGACGACGAGGCGGGGCAAGCGCTGCAGGCTATTATTGACTCGATCATCAGCGGTACTGATGAGGGCTCAAGCATAATCGTGCAAGGCCTAAGCCGCAGCGGCAAGTCGCACATGCTGGCAACAGTCGCCCTGCTTCTCGAATACCCCGCCGCCCGTGAAACCTTCCGGGACAGTCATCCGGAGTTACCCGCGATTCACCAGGCACTGCGCCAGACTCCACCACGGCTAATCGTCCCAGTGCCTCTATCGGAACACCGCGCAGATCGGGAGCACCTGGAAGACATTATCTTCGACCGCACTGCCCGAGAGCTGGCCCATCCTAAGTACGGTATCACTGTACCACTCTCACAGCAGTCGTATGCAATGGCGCTTATTGAGCAACACATTGTGCCACGGTATGGTGAGCAGCTCAACGAACAAGCCCGACAACACGTCGGTGGCTACACCACCTGGCAGCAGTTGCGTCACCGCGATCCAGCAGAGGCCATAGCCGTCGCCCAGCAAGTCGCCCACCAGGTTAGCTACCCGCTGGATTTTCGTCAATCCCGCAGCGAACGGCTCTCCCGCGTACTGCAAATCCTCAGCGAGCAACGACTCGCCGGTGCAATATGGCTAATTGACGATTTGTCTGACTTCTTCGCCAGCGTAGATAGCAAGGCCGCCTATAGTGACTGCAGCTTCTTAGAGTTTCTCGCTCAGCATAGCAAGATAGAACCACTGCACATTATCTTAGCCATCCAGGATGGCTGGGAGTACATCGCCGGGCTTGAGCCATACCTGGTGAGTAGCCTACGCAGTCTCTATCAGCATACTATTGTACTGTCCACTCAGCAGATGACCCGTGTCGCTCGACAGCGGATGCTGCACGAAGTAGATGCTAAAACCCTGTCGGACACCATCCAACGAGCGACTGATATCTATCAAACAGCCTTCGGCAAGGTCAGCTTTGACGCCGAGCAGCTCGCACAGACGTACCCGCTCCATCCCCTGGCCCATCAATGCATCCAGGCTATTGTGGAACGCTATGGCAGAGCCGCAGACGGCCTGCTGCAATTTGCCGCGGCACCGGCTCAGGTCGGTGGATTACGGGCCTTCCAGGGGCAAGCTGACTTTCAGCTTATTGGTCCAGCGGAATTGGCGGACTACATCCGCACCGCCATTGGCTTGCATCCGGAGGCCAGCCCGTATTTCAACGAAGTGCTCGATTTCTACCAACGCAATATTGCCCAACTAATACCCGAAGATCCCCAACTGGCCCTGCAGATAATCCGCGCAATGATAGTGTTGCGCCTGAGCAATGTACCCGCCGCGGCAGCCACCCTCAGCGAATGTCTGGGTGTGGACGAAAACGGCATCGCGCGCTTGCCAGTGGACCGTTCCCGTCAGTTGCTCGAAGCTCTCCGCCTATCCAGCAATTATGTGGACGTCCGCCGAGGGCCGGAACCCGAATCTTCCGTCTACCTGATTGATGCCCATACCAACCTCACCAGCCTGGTGCGCCAGCGGCTGAATGCTGTCAAGGCAACTTTTACAGACGAGGACTCGCGCTTATGGCAGCGCATTGTAGCCGCCTGTGATAGTCCGGCCTTCCCACTGGCCGAACTGACCCATAAACAGCCCTATGACGTTGTCTGGCAGAATACTCTTCGTCGGCTCACCGCCCAAACTATCAACTTCTCTAACCTAACCCTGTCGCAACTGCAGGCCTGCGCGGCGGAATTAGCGGATCCCATGACGCCCGAAGACTGCCAGATTTTCATTGGGCAGATAGTGCGAGTTGCTGAGCAGCGGCGGGCGTGGGCACATCTGCAGGAGGTCGCCGACAAAGCCCGCTGGTACAACGGATTGGTGGCATGGCTGCCGCGACCGCTAACTGCGGAGCAGGTAGATGTTGCTAAGGAGTGTGCGGCTTGCCACCAGCTTCTCCAACAGCCGCCGCCGGAGATAGAGCTCCAGGGAGCATGGCGCGGGCGGCTGCTCGAGGAGTATATGACGCTGGAGAGTCAACTGCGCCAGATTGTCGCCGAAGCCTACTATGATGGGGATATATCAACGCTTAGTGGTAATACCATACCCACTGATGAAATAGCCGCTACGGCCGGCGATTGGCTGGCAAGCCTGGCACAGATTGGCGCCCCATGTTTCGCCGCCTTGTTTCCCGATTTTGCATCCGTGCGACCCCGGCGCGTCCTCACGAGCGAAGACCAGGTTAGCCGCCTGATCGCCGGATTGATCACGCCTGGAGAGGTCACCGCGCCAGCCGGCTCCAGTATCCGTGAGCTGGCTGAAGCCTTCTTGGTACCGCTGGATCTTGTGGAAGTTGACGGAGACGAGCTACGGATTGATGTCTCGGATAGTCCCATAGCCGACGAGATTATGAGGCGTATCCGCCAGCG
>JALGTJ010000136.1 GCA_029821415.1 Candidatus Zipacnadia bacterium | reverse complement strand
CAAGGCTCCTGGTGCAACAAATGTCGCGACGGCACGCACACCGCTACCCCAAGTGAAACGATTGTAAAAGCTAAATCCGGGACTGAGAGCGTATAGATGCTCAAAACCGATGTTATACTGGACGATAGCATAGATACCAGTAACCAGAGACAGGAGCACAATTGTGACCAGCATACGCTCGATATGCGCCCGTGTGGTCATATAGTCGTATGCTATGACCAGTACAGGAATCCAGACGATCCAGGAACGCAGGCCGGCCGCCGTTTCCGTGTTGAACATCTGGGCTACACAGTAGATTATGAACAGAAACGCCGGCAAGATGACAGGGAGGCGCAGTGCCTCCCATCGCTGCCTGGTCAGTCCCAGCCAGAACCACCGGATCAATCCAGCCGCCAGCACGATATCCTTAGCGAACACAGTAATGGGGCTGACTATAAGTCCTTTGAGAAATCCATCCACATAGGAGATGGTCACCAGGCCAATCATTGCCACTTCTAGTGAGCTTAGTGCAGCAACAAGGCCAACGCCACCAGCAATGACGAACAGCAACTCCTTCGTGTGCCCCGCCAGCATAGGTCCAGCCACCAGGAAGGCAATCCCAGCGCCTAGCACACCAGCTATCACTACCAGCACTGTAAACGGAAGCCTACGTCGCCTCATCAGTCTGTCCTGATCTCCTCTTACTGGTCTCCGATTCGTTTGCTGCTCGCTTTGCTGTTCGATATGTGCGTAGTCCCTTGAGCTTACCAGCTGTTGACGCGACAAACAGACGCGTGGCGGCTATTGGCCCCCTTGGGAGATTGACCAGATACTTCAATAAACCGTAGCGGTTGCCCATACCAACCAGAAACGCACTGGCCACAAAAGCAAGCTTACGCAGCCCAGTCAAGTGCTTCAGCATACAGTAGACCCAGTTGTGGCTATCAGAAGAAACGAGGGCTAAGGAGTCTAGTTGGCGAGTGGACTCATCAAAGCGCGGGGCCGGGTAGTGATCAACGAGGGTTTGCGGGTCATAGATCAGCCGAAAGCCCTGAGCGGCCACCGCCAAGGATATCTCTGTGTCATTGAGACACGACGAACCGCCGGCCAGTTTCTCGTCGAAGCCGGGCAATAGAGCTCGCCGGAAGCTCATATTAGCACCCTTCAAATGATCAACCTCTACCGGTTTGCTGAGCGCGGCACAATGGTGGTTACCAATGACTCTCCCCGCCCAAGTGATTCTTCCTACTGAACAGCGATGAGTCGGCACTTGCTGGTCGCCGTGGTGAACCACGTCTCGGCCACCTACGCCACCCACCGCAGGGTTAGCATAGTGGCTCGCCAGCCGTTGTAACCACTGCGGACGAGGGACACAGTCGTCGTCAGTAAAGCAGACAACATCGCCAGTTGCCACCTCCAAGCCGCGATTAAGAGCTTTGATTTGTCCGGGTTCCGTCACTATGGCCACATCCACATACTGCCCAAGTTCGTTGGCTGCGCACCACTGCTTCACCAACTGCTGGCTGGCCTGGTCTGACTCCCGCAGTACCACAACGACTTGCTCAGGAAGGCGGACACCTTCCTGCAGCCCAGCTAAGCACTTGAGTAGATGCTCGGGCCGGCGATAGCTGGGTATTACAACTGATAATGTCAGGCCGTCCCCAGAGCCGTTCATAACAATGTCAGAAACGATGACTGGCTAACAGTGTAAGACTTGTCGCAAAAACTGTCCAGTGTACGAATGCTCACAGGCGGCTATCTGTTCGGGCGTGCCAGTGGCCACCACCTCGCCACCTCTCTCTCCACCTTCAGGGCCGATATCAATGACGTAGTCGGCCGACTTTATTATGTCCAGATTGTGCTCAATAACCACGACGGTGTTACCGGCATCCGTTAACCTACGAAGCACAGCCAGCAGCTTCTCAATATCAGCGAAGTGTAGCCCCGTGGTCGGCTCGTCAAGCAGATATATGCTATCTCCACTGCTAACCCGAGCAAGTTCGCGAGCCAGCTTCACGCGTTGAGCCTCGCCGCCGGACAATGTCGGCGCCGGCTGGCCCAGGCAGATATAGTCCAGCCCCACGGCACACAATGTGGTCAGGATGCGTTTAATAGCAGGAACATTCCGGAAATGCTCGCAAGCTTCGGCCACCGTCATTTCCAGCACGTCGGCGATATTCTTCCCTTTGTAGCGAATCTGGAGAGTCTCCCGATTGTAACGCTTACCCCCACAGACCTCGCAGGGAACATAGACATCCGGCAGCAAATACATCTCCGCGCGTTGGGTGCCATATCCGGAACAGGCCTCGCAACGCCCCCCTGCCACATTAAAACTGAAGCGACTGGCCGAATAGCCCCGCATGCGCGCTGCCTGGGTTTGAGCAAAAAGCTCACGGATCAGTCCAAACACTCCTACGTAGGTAGCCGGATTGGAACGAGTGGTGCGGCCAATGGGGCTCTGGTCAATATTGACTACTTTCTTGAGCAGGTCAACGCCCTCAATGGTGCCATAACGACCCGCAGAGCGTTTGGCCCCCTGTAACTGCCGTGCCAGGAGCGGATAAAGGGTGTCGTTGACCAGGGTGCTCTTGCCCGAACCGGAGACACCCGTAACACAAACCAGCAGCCCCAGCGGTATTTCCACGTCTATCTTCTTCAGATTGTGCTCAGATGCTCCCCGAATACGCAGACTACGACCCTGCGGCTTACGCCTATGTGCTGGAACCGGGATCTCACGCCGGCCGGTAAGATACTGCCCCGTAAGGGAATTCGCATCCGCCTTCAGGCTCTCCACCGTGCCGCTGTGTACGACCCTACCTCCAGCCACACCGGCCCCCGGACCAAACTCAACCACATAATCGGCGCTCTCTATTGTCTGCGGGTCGTGCTCTACTACTATCACCGTATTGCCCAGATCACGTAATCCCTGCAGGATCTCGATTAGCCGCTTTTGGTCACGGGGATGCAACCCGATGCTGGGTTCATCCAGAATATACATCACGCCAGAGAGCCTGCTACCGATCTGGGCGGCCAACCGGATCCGCTCGGCCTCCCCGCCCGCCAGCGTCGGCGCCGCCCGGTCCAGCGTCAGATATCCCAGCCCCACCTGCTCCATGAAGTGCAAACGAGCGGTGATCTCGTTAACTATCTCGCCAGCTATAATCTGCTGGGCACCGGAGAATGAAAGCTGCTCGAAAAACCGACTCGCATCCTCCACGGTAGAGGAAGTAATATCAAAAATTGTCTTGCCCCCGACCCGCACCGAGCGAGCCTCCGGACGCAGCCGACTGCCCCCACAAGCCGGACACGGTCTCGAAGCAAAGAACTGATCATAGAATGCCTCGGTCCGTCGGGAGGACCCGCCTCGTTGGCGTTCAGCCAGAGGTACAAGCCCCGGATACTCCTTAGTGTATTCGAACTCGCGTCCGGATTTGGTACGATACCGAAAGGTGATCTGCTCGCCGTCAGAGCCGTACAGAATCACCTGCTTGATCTCTTCGGGTAGTTCCTGCCAGGGCGTATTCAGATCGAAGCCGTAGTGCGCAGCCAGCCCTTCGAACTTGTGCCGCGTATGCTGAGTATTGACATCGCCGATAATCCGCAGGGCACCGTCAAGTATAGAACGCTCTGGCGCAGCCACCAACAGTTCAGGATCAAGCTGCCTTACCGTGCCCAATCCCTCACATTCTGGACACATACCCACAGGCGTGTTGAACGAGAACAAACTCGGGGTTAGTTCCGGGTAGGTAATCTTACAGCGTGGACAAGCAAATCGCGTCGAGAAGAGCCGCTCCTCGCCGCCGTCGGTGCAGACAATTACCGTCTGATTGCCTTCGGCCAGGGCGGTCTCCACAGACTCGGCCAGACGCGATTCCACACCCGGCTCAATTACCAGCCGGTCCACGACCGCCGCAATGTCAGCCGCCTCACCTTGAGGCAAATCCTCCGCCAGATCATAAATCTGCCCATTGACTCGCGCCCGCGCGTATCCACGCTGCCGCAGGCTCTGGAAAACCTCTTCAATACTTTTGGTGCCATCATTGTCTACAGGCGCCAACACATGAACCAACGTATTCGCGGGCAGTTGCAGCAACTCATCCACAATTTGCTGGCCGTCAATGGCCGATATGGGCTGGCCACACTGGTAGCAAAATGGCTGCCCAACTTTGGCAAAAAGCACCCGCAGGTAGTCGTAGATATCGGTCATAGTACCGACGGTCGAACGGGGATTGCGCCCTGCGGACCTCTGGTCAATAGCAATGGCCGGGGAAAGGCCCTCAATATAGTCTACATTCGGACGGCCGCTATCCTGCAGCAGCCGCCGTCCATCTGGCGAAAGAGCCTGGATGTAACGCCGCCGCCCCTCGGCA
>JALGTJ010000135.1 GCA_029821415.1 Candidatus Zipacnadia bacterium | reverse complement strand
CAGGGGCTTGACCGGCGCCCGCGAACACTGACCGAAGAGGTTGAGCTGAGTCTGCCGGAGACACCTGCTGCAGCGCCCGCCGATGAGGCGATGCTGGTTTCGGTCGACGGAATCCGTGGCCTGGAATGCCGCCTGGCGCGGTGCTGTAACCCTCTGCCCGGTGACGAAATTGTTGGCTATGTCACCCGAGGGTCGGGGCTTAGTGTGCATCGCCGAGACTGCCCTGAGCGGTTGGTTAGCCTTGATTGGGCGACAGGTGACAGCAAGGCCCGGTTCCGTGTCTGCCTGGAAATCCTCGCCTCTGATCGAGTCGGCCTGTTATCGCACATAACGGCTATTGTTAGTGACTGTGATATCAACATCGTAGCCGCCCAGGCCAACGCTGAAGGCCGCGAGTTCGCTCGCCTGCGATTGACCCTGGACATCGCCAGCCGCCAGGACCTGGATCGTCTGACGGACCGCCTCCAGAAGTTGATTGATGTTATCAGCGTCCGGCAACTGCCCGCTGTTGAGGAGAAGCCGCAATAGCCTTGCGTCCTGCGCGGCTAATCAGTTCAGATCTACTGGGAGCCCGTGCAACTTTTCCCCGCTTTGTCGTTCTAAATGCTAAGATATGCCGAGGAACTTGGGCGACGGGGCACTGGAGATATTCCCATATCTTTGGGCCGGAGGTATCATTGGTGCATGTTCCCCTGATGGATTTGAAAGCCGAGTACTCAGCGCTTAAGCCTCAGATAACTGAAGCAATTGACGAGGCTATCAGGCGCTGAAGGCGCTAGGTATTGGCTCCGGTGACGAGGTCATCACAGTTGGCTGGACATTTATTGCTACCATTGAAGCCATCGTGCTGGTCGGGGCTCAGCCGGTTCTGGTAGACATTGAGTCAGATCACTACTGCCTCAATCCCGAACTGCTGGAACGGGCAATTACTCCTCGCACGCGGGCGATAATACCGGTTCACGTATACGGCCATCCGGCGGATATGGCAACTATCAATAGCGTTGCCGGCGAGCATAACTTGAAAGTGATTGAAGACTGCGCGCAGGCCCATCTGGCCAGGTATGGGGGAGAGGCCGTCGGTAGCCTCGGGGATTGCGGTATCTTTAGCTTCTATATGAGCAAGAACCTCAGTGGCTATGGCGAAGGGGGAATTATTACTACCAGCGATGACAAACTGGCTGAGCAGATACGACTGCTGCGCAATCATGGCTAAGTCGCCTGGACGAAGTTCAAGCAGCTATCCTTAATGTCAAGATAGAGAAGCTACAGTGGGGCAACCAGCGACGGCGCGAGTTAGCTGCAATATATGACGAGGCACTGGCCGACCTGCCCATCACCACGCCGGCAGTCGCTCCGCAGGCCGAGCACGTCTATCACCTCTATACCATCCGTACTCCGGAGCGGCAATCGCTGGCTGCACATCTTGAACAGAACGATATCGGTTTCGCCACTCACTACCGTACGCCTGCTCATCTCCAGCCGGCCTGTCGTCCTTACGGTCTACATCTTGCCGAGCTCCCCGTCACCCTGCAGGCTGCGAACGAAGTTCTCCAGTTGCCCATCCATCCTTACCTATCCGAGGAGCAGATTGAATACGTGGCCGAGACGGTGCGGGCCTTCTTTGCCTGCGGTGGAGCCGTTGGTGGCGTTAGCTTCAATCTGGATTAGATATCGGCCACTGGGCACGCTGCTGCCGGTGTCAGTGCGGCCATCCCATAGCACTACATTCTGACCGGCACTGTGGAGCCGATCGCTCTCCAGGATACGGATAGTCCGACCCGCGATATTCATTATTCTGATGCCGCACTGAGCTGGTTGGGAGAGAGTGAAGACTACCTCACCACCGCCTCGGGTCGGCAGGGCGGCGACGGAGGTCAGTGTAACTGGTTGACTGCTGGTCGGCGTCACCGACAGCCGGAAGTGTCGGGTGCCTGCCTCTTGGGCATTGAAGACGTAGCGCGGCTGCAGGCGCAGGTTAATCGTCTTGCCTCCGTCAAGGTCCCGCAGTGTGGCCTCGTACTTGTGCGGCAGCTCGTTAATGGTGGGCCAGGTGAGGCTTATTTCGCCGTCGGGGTGAGGCCATGTGACCACCACGTCCCACTTGTACTCCGTGACAGCCTGCGTCGCGAAGCTGGCGGCCAGGTGACGGTTGCTGTCCCCGTCGAGCAGGTATAGATCCACTGCATCACCTACTGCCGGCGGATTGTCCACCTCGGTGATCACTGCCGCCGGACGCAAGCCACAGAAATTGTCGGTATCGCGGCTGGTGCTGCCGGCGGCCACCAACTGGAGCGACCATCCCCCCTTCTCGGTTGACGACTGGCCAGCCTGGCTAGTCGCAGCGGAGGTACCGGTCGGCCGGGCGATGGTAAAAGTGCATGGCTGATAGGTGCGCAGCCAAAAGCCGCTCCACGGCGCGATCTGGCGCTGGCTGTTGCTGTCGGCGCTGATCATCTTATAGTTGTGGTCAGCAGCGTCATAAACCCAGGCCACAGCACAGAGGATGCCCAGGCGGTGGGCACTAAGCATATCGTAGGTCCCATCATGGAAGACTGTAGCTGCACCGAAGTCGGTCGGCCCGAAGAAAGGGTTGCCCAGCAGGTGCCAGCCGGGCTGTAGTGGGACATCAAAATCGCCGGATGGCGCCGAGGTCCCCTCGGGGGTGACGTTAACGGGGTAGGGAAGATTAACCCAGAAGCCTCGCCCCAGATCCAGCTTGAGAATCTCTTCCAGCGGATCGCCTGAATAGATCACATAGTCCCCAGCCACGCGGTCGTAGCGAGCGTAGCGATTAAGCAGGTCGCCAGAAGGGATGTCAAACAGCGTGGCCGGGTGCTGATCGAGTGGTATCGCCGGCGCTGAGAGCAGTTGCAGACCTGCATCAAACGGCAGCGTAGTAGTAGTCCGCTCCGTCCACCACACTGGTATCTGTCCAGGCACTGGTAGCAGGGTTGGTGAAGGTGATAAGCGGTGTGAGATCCTCTACCGTATTGAAATTGCGATTTGACCGGTACAGACTGTAAAAGTCAAAGTCGGCAGGCGGACTGTAGGTCCATTCCAGTTGGATAGCCCCCCCGGAATCACTGGGCCGGTCGCGAGCGGTTAGCGTGGTGATCGGGGGCGGGGCCAGATCGTCGCGGGATTGCACTGGCCCGGCTATCTCTGAATCGGTGTACAGGGTGTCGGCAACGGTTCGGATGACATAGTAATAGTCTACTCCGTCGGTCACCGAAGTATCATCGTATTGTTCGGTGCCCGGTGGTAGCGAGTCAATATTGCTGAATGGGCCGGAGGCACCGGTCCGCCGCCGGACGATATAGCTGGTGACGCTGTTGCTGCCGCCGCCATCATCGGCTGACTTGAGCCAAGTCAGCGTGATACTCCCGCCCTGATCGCCGGTAGTGTCGGCTGCCTGCAGATTAGTGACCGCCGCCGGTGGGAGGAGCACCCCCAGGGCGCGGGCTGCGTTCACCCGGCCAGTGCCCAGCATACCTGCGTAGCCGGGATTCTGCCCGTCAATGTTGTCAGTAGTATCACGAATTATCTGGTAGACGGCAGCCGGATCGCCTCGCAAGCTGGGATTATGGGCGATGATCAATGCTGCCAGCCCGGAGACAATAGGCGTGGAGAAAGAGGTGCCATCATTGGTGTACCAGTAGTCGCTAAACCCAGGGTATGATGGATCGTAGAACGCCGGACCATAGATGTTCACGCCGGGCGCAGCCACATCCACGAAATTGGCGGTGGAGCCATCCCAGTTAGCGAAGTCAGCCTTGCGATCCTGGTTGTCCGTGGCAGTGACTCCGAGGACGTAATTGTCGGTCAGCGGGTTAGGGCCATCGTTGCATACTGGGGATCTCCAGACAGTGTCCGTCAGTCTGATTCCATCGTTGCCGGCGGCGCATATCACAGCCTCGGCCACAATTGAGACCGAGCCGCTCCCTGAAGCGGGGAAGACCTGCAGAACCATTATCTGGGCGTGCCAGTCCATTCCGGCGGTGCCCCAGGCATTGTTGCCCACCGCCGCAGCGGTCCCCGCGACCAGCGTGCCGTGCGAGACATTTTCATCCAACCCACCAGTCGGTTGGGGAGTTGGGTCGCTGTCATCGTTGTAGAAGTCGTAGCCGTGGACATCATCAATATAGCCGTTGCCGTCATCGTCAATGTCATTGTCAGGTATTTCGTCGGGATTGGTCCAGATTTTGCTGGCCAGGTCAGGATGGTCCATATCGCAGCCAGAGTCAACCACGGCGATAGTCACGGTATTGGTGCCCGTGGTGACATCCCAGGCATCAGGGGCGTGAATCTTGGGCAGGTGCCATTGCTTGCTGTACTCAGGGTCGTTGGGAACAAGCGCGGGATAGACCAGCGTATCGGGGACAGCGAATTCTACCTCAGGGCGGTTTTCAAACTGATGAGCCGCGGCCAGCAGGTCGCTGCCGCTGGGCAGGTCAATGATCATCAGACCACTGATTGGCAACACTTTCCTTATTTGGCTATGGCCGGCAGCAGCCACCGCTTCGAGCTGTTGGGGCCCGACGTATGGGCGCAGCTTGATAATCAATCGGTCCGCAACTGCCCGCGCCGGCATCATCTGCACCGTGCCATTGGCCGCAGTCACTGCTTGAGGCGGCCCCGGGATAGGAACAGTCTTCAATTGCTGCTCGGCGCTCCCCAGAGGGGCACCTGCACCGAGCAGGAAAAGAATGGCGACCAGCACCAGCGCGGCGGTTGTTCGGTCGGAATCAATCATATTGCTCATTATACCCTTGGAATTGGTGCAGACACACCTCCAGCGGCAGCACGCGTGCCGACTTCGCTCCGCCGCTGGAGGGAAGCTGATGAGATTGTTACTTTTGACGTATCTGATGTACAATCGGTTCCAGTAAGCGAGAAAGTTATAGCATTCGCTGTTGAAAAGAGTTATCTGCAATATCTGTTCACTGGGTATTCAGAATATGGAGCCGGTGACTAATGAGGGCCGCACAACCTGGCATTGTCTGGAGATGCTGGTCTGCCCGCTGTGTCACGCGAGGCTAACTGATTGCATTCACGGGCTGCGTTGCACCGCTTGTGACCTCACTTACACCTTCACTGAGGGCATTCCCCGAATGATTGATGAGAGCTGGCTGGACGAGGCTACCCGTCAGGAAATGGCAGCACAGGATGAGCATTTCGCGGGCCTGCCTGACAAAGCGGTATTCAAGCCTGACCATCATTCTCGCTACCGGCGTCGGCGTATGCGCCAGCATCTGAAGCACCTCTTGGCAGAGCTTGATAATGGTATCGCCGATAGGCCCTCGGTACATGTGGCTTGCTGTGGGACTGGCTACGAGGTGGAAGCACTCCAGGCAGCCGGCTGGATAGTATCAGCCTCGGATCTTTCAGCCCAAGCGCTTTATGGTCTGCGCAAGCGCAGCGCCATCCGGGGGCATCGAGTTCCATACCTGCAGGCCGATGTTCGGCACCTGCCCTTTGCTGCGGACAGCTTTGATGCGGTTGTGGTGGTGGAGGGGCTTCATCACACGCCTGACCCATTGGGCGGCTTCGCTGAGCTGGTGCGCATCGCGCGGCATCAAGTGGCCGTAATCGAGCCTTACACAACGAGTGCCTTGAATCTGATGGCCTGGGTGGGTCTGGCGCATAGGGCTGAGTACTCGCAGGACCAGCCTTGCCGACTGACGGCGTCATTGGTTGGCCAGATGCTAAGCATTGCTGGCGTGGAATCTGGCACCGCGCGGCTGTACCTGGATCTGCCTCCTGGCCGGCTAACGGACACAGTCGGAGACTGGCCAATCTTGTCTGCGTTGCTGAGTAACTGCAACGCAGCCGCCGAGTGGCTACTGCGAAGAATGGGGCTGGGAAACAAGATACTCTTGGTCGTCAACGTCAAGTGAAAGAGCTATCCGGGTGCTTCCCGGCCCGGAGTTGCCCGTTATCTTCATTGGTAGTCCCTACATTTGTGTAGCGTTGCTCCAGAAAGTTTGCCAAGGGCCTTGACATAGAACCAGGTTTGTGTTATAATATGTTTGTATAAGCTTGGTGGCCGAAGGCTATACATAGGTTTATAGAAACCAGGAGATAGATTTTGAGATGCAGCCAATTCTGCATCTGTAACCGCACCCAGGTTGAGCCTTCGGGTCCACAGCCGCCTACAGATCGCTGCTCGCGCTGAACTCGGTAGGCGGAGGTATGCAGCCGAACTCTTTCTTGCCCCGAGAAGAGTTCGGCTGCTCATTTGTTGGCTTGTGAAGAGTACGGTAGCGTAGGCGCGAGGCTAAGCGTGCTCGCAAGCCAACGACTTTCTATGCTTGTCTTTCTGGATAGTTCTATGCTATAATATGGAGTTAGTCGCTGGCTGTTGTCACCAGGCGACTGTTTGTTTTATAGAAAGGAAACTACCCGAATATGCCGCAGATAAAGTCACGACGTAAACACGTACGTCAGACGCGAAAACGTACCCTCCGCAACCGCCGGTTGAAGGAGCAGGTTGCCAAGTCCACGCGAGCTGCCTTGGAGGCGGCGGGCAGTAATGACGAAGAGGAGATTAAACAGGCGATAAGTCGTGCTTACAAGGCTATTGACAAGGCTAGCCGGGTTGGTGTCTTTCATGCTCGGCGTGCCGCTCGCAAGAAATCGCGTCTGGCCCAGCAAGTCGCCGAACTTCAAGGCGGATAGCCCTCAGCGCCTGCTGATTGTTCCTGTATATTACGCACCAGGGAGTGAGCGGGCCAGGCTAGCACCAACCGTATGATCAGGTTTAGTCTTCGTTACCAGATTCGTCCGCATCGTCGTCTGGCTCCGTGTCGCTATCCTCCCCAGTGGTCTGTTGCTCGATAATTTTCTGTATCTGGGTAACGCCGAGGGCGCGCTTGGTAGGCTCATCGAGCTGGTCAACTATTTCCTGCGGTACTGCTACGAGAATCATTCCTCGTTTTGCCAGCATGCGCAGGTATTCGTTGAGGGAGACCTCCACCTCACGGCGGGTGAGAACGTACTTCTCAGACAATGCCTCGCTAATCTGCTCAACGCTATGTTCGCCGTCGCACATTTTCCAGACAAAGCTGCCGACCTCGTCCAGAATAACAGAGCGCTGTTGAGGCACTGCCAGGAAGAAGTCAATAAATTTGCTGCCTAGTCCCTTGCGCCGGGTCAGCGTGGCCACGACGTGACCTTCTTCGTTGTACTTCCATTCCAAATTGGGGTTATGCAGGGGTTTGATAGCCAGAGCCTGCTGACGGGTAATCTGCGGGCTAGGCTGCCGCAGCCTGAGCATGACCAGTAGTTTGTTCCATAGATAAGTAATGACAGACATCACTGGTGTTCTCCCCTCTTGGGGCTTGCAGGGGTGCGCAGCCCTACATCTGGTATTTTCTCAGCAACCCCTCGACGCAAGGTGAGGATGCATACCTCCGGTGGGCACAGGAAACGGGCTTCCATTCCTGCACTGATTCCTCGGCTGACGTAAGCGAGGGTCTGGCCAGAGCGCATCAGCCCTGATGAGCGCCGCCGCATGCGCCAAACCGGTGCCCAGGGGCTGCCCAGGCCGGGCAGTCGGCACTGCCCACCGTGAGTGTGGCCGGCCAGCAGTAGGTCAGCCCAGTCAGCGCCGGGCAGGTCAAGGGCATCCGGCGAGTGAGCCAGCATAATTTTCAGGTCGGCTGAGCCGACTCCCGCCAATGCGGTTGCGATGTCGTCCCGGCCGCAGGAGGGGTCGCCTACGCCCACGACGGCGATAGTCTGTCCCTTGAGTGTCAGCAAGCAGCTCTTGTTTTCTAACAATTGGATTTCCGTCTGGCTTAGAGCCTGTTCCCAATCTTGCACAGTTGGGCTCGGCTCCGGGCTGCCAGATAGATAGGTCTCCAGAGTGCAATTCCAGTCATGGTTGCCCAGTACGGCGTAGACTCCGTGGGGAGCGCGCAGCCCGCGGAGACAGTCAGCGGTGCAGGCAGCGTGGTGCCATCCGCTGGAAATGTCGCCAGTAATGGCTATAAGATCCGGCCGCTCA
>JALGTJ010000134.1 GCA_029821415.1 Candidatus Zipacnadia bacterium | reverse complement strand
CTGATTGGCTACGCAGGCAGCTTGCGCATCATGAACAACTCGCCGGCAGGGAGGTGCAACAGTATGTCCATTGAGCTGAAGATATGCGGCCTGACGACAATCTCTGATATGCGCATGGCCGAGGCCATCGGCGCGGATTACGTGGGGATGGTCGTAGAGGTGCCCTACTCGCGGCGTCCTGTCAGCCGCTGGACCGCCCAATTTATGTGTCGCGCGGCCCGTGTTCGCCCCGTGCTGGTCATGGCACAGCAGCCGCTTGACGAACTCGTCAATATTGCCCAATTGTGCAGCCCCTTTGCCTTGCAAGTGCATGGCGACGAATCAACTGAACCGAAATCTGGCGGGGCCTGGCCGTAGCCCCCAGCAGCGAGCAGCAGCCGCGCTCCGTAGAGGATAACTTGACGCTAATTGAAGAGCTTGCCGAGGCGGGTGTCACTCGCATCGTGCTGGATACTCGCGTCAAGGGCGAGATGGGTGGGACCGGCGTGACCTGTGACTGGCCGACAGCCGCCGCTATCATCAAAGACAGCGCCCTACCGGTAATGCTGGCGGGCGGCTTGGGTCCCAACAATGTTGTGGAAGCAATCAAGGTCACCGGCGCGACCGGGGTGGATATGGCAACTGGCGTCGAACGCACCGCCGGGCGCAAGGACCCGGCCAAGCTGCAGGCGCTGGCTGCTGCGCTGAGCGAACTGCCTGCTAATTAGCCAAAGACTGGGTAGTACTGGTCAGTGCCCGGGACAAGCAGGGTAGACCCACGCCGATATCGCACTGCTCAATGGCGGCGGCATCCAGATAGAGCCTGACCGACGGCACATAGTGGTGACCACCGATTTCCTGTTCACAGCGGTTCCTCACTAATTGCTCGCCGGCACAACTCTGTCTGAAAAACACCTTGACATGTGTAAATCATTTATGTATGATTAGTATGTTCAAGGGTTGAAAAGCTGAAATAGGAACAATAACAGGAAAGATGGCGAGGTGCTATGGCTACAAAGGGCATTGAAATTGATGAACTGTTCTATGGTACGGTAACCGTAGGAGAGCGGGGGCAGATCGTCGTGCCAGCGCAAGCACGAGCGGATCTTGATATCAACCCGGGTGATAAACTGCTGGTCTTTGGTCACCCCCACCGGATCGGATTGATGATAGCCAACGTAGCCAATGTTAGCCGAATTACGATACTTCTGGAACGCACTATAGAGCAGATGCGCAAACATATCAACGAGCTGGACGACACAGACGAATAGTCGGGCTTACAGCCAGCAGAGTCCAGACGAGCCGAATCGGAACGATTCTTGAACTGAGCCGACGAGTGAGTGAACAAATATGAATAGCAAGGTAGCTATTGCGGTCGTATGCACAGTATTGTTAATGAGTCTTGCGGGCGCGTCTCCGCTGCCAGCTCAGCAAGAGCCAAGCGAGGAGCCCCTCGTATTGACCCTGCCCGATGCCATAGAGATGGCGCTACAGCGTAATTACGACCTACAGGTCGCCGACTCAAAGATTGAGGAGGCAGAAGCCGCAGTCGCCGAGGCAGCCGCCGCTGACCGGTTCCAGCTCAACTTCGCAGGGACATACCTGCGGCTCGGGCCAGTTACCTCCCTGGAGGTGCCGACTCCCTCCGGCCCGGAGACCATCGAGATAGGCAGTGACAAGAGCTGGAATGCCGGCCTCACGGCGTACCAGTCGCTCTATAGCGCTGGTCGCAACGAGGCCCTGCGAGCGCTGGCTCGCCTGGGGGTCTCCACCGCTCGTCTGAGTGCTGCTGCGCACCGACATCAGATAGTTCTGGCCACCACCCAGCTTTTTTATGCACTTACCCAGGCTCAGGGCCTGCTGGAGGTTGCTCAGCAGAACGAGCAACGCGCCGATGAACAACTTCGGATAGCAATGGCTCGCGTGAAAGCAGGAGCGGCCCCACGGTTTGATCAGCTTCGCGCAGAGGTAGAGGTGGCCAACGCCCACCAGCAGGTAATAGCTGCCGAAACCGCAGTGGCGACGGTCAACAACCAGTTGAAAAACCTCCTGGCAATTGACCTACAACGCCCCGTTGAGGTCAAACCACAGCCGCAACCGAAGCCAATTAGCCCTGATCCGTATGCCTGCCACCAAATGGCGCTGGCCAACCGTAAAGAGATTAAGATCGCCCAGCAAGGACTAGCAATCGCCGAGCAGAACATGCGCCTCGCCCGGGCTGTCCGCGGCGTCAATCTGGGCGCGATTGCTTCCTACACCCGCCAGAACGCAACTGGATTCGGTGAAGACTACTCCTGGGCAGTGGGCGTACAGGCCACCAAGCCAATCATTGATGGGGGCAGTTCTCGCTCGAAAGAGCAGCAAGCCCAAACACAACTCAGACAGGCAAAACTGGGCGTCCAGCAAGTGACCGAACTAGTGGCATTGGATGTCTCCCAGGCGCTTCTCGCCTTGGACGAGGCCAAAGCCAAGCTAGCCAGCACATCTAAGACGGTTGAACAGGCTGAAGAGGGCTTCCGCCTTGCGCAGATTCGCTACGAAGCAGGTGTAGGCACACCTGTAGAAGTCACCGACGCCCGCACCGCGCTGACTGCTGCCGAAACCAATCATGTCAATGCCGTCTACTCCTATGGCGTCGCCGAGGCGCAACTGGCCCGCGCTGTTGGTGTACCGGCCAATGAGTTGCCTGTAACTGAGCAATGAGTATGGAGAGGAAATCAATGAACACTTCTGTGCGTAGCAAAATCATCGCCATAGTTGTACTCATCGTTCTATTGGCTGGAGGCTACTGGGCCTTCCGGGCGATAGGCACCAGGAAACAGGCTCAGCAGGAAGCAGAGCTTAGTAAAGAGGAGTTCCCGGCGGTGGAAGTGATACCTGTCCGGCGCGGGGATATTGAGCGCACTTTCACCTTCACCGGCACACTGGAAGCCAAGAATAAGGCCGGCGTAGTGGCCAAGATGGGCGGGAAAGTCAGCCGAGTGCACGTCCAAGAGGGTGACTTCGTTCGCTCCGGACAACTACTGGTTGAACTAGAACGCAGTGACCTGCTGGCGCAACGCGAGCAGGCCCGCGCTGCAATACAGGCCGCCCAAGCCCGCCTAAAGCAGGCACAGACTGGACAGACCTTACAAAGCGCGGAAACCGACACCAATATTGTAAATGCCCAGGCCGCGCTGGCCGCCGCAGAAGCCCAACGTGAGCAGGCGCGGATCAATCTGGAATTAGCTAAGAGCCAGACCGGAACTAGTGTGGAGCAGGCTCAGCAGCAACTGCAGCAAGCCCAGGCCCGCCTCCAAGCCCTGGAAAGCGGTGCCCGCCACCAAGAGATTGAGATTGCCCGGCAACGGGCCGAGCAGGCCCGGGCCAACCGCGATACTGCCCAGGCCAACCTGGAGCGGGCCAGGAAGCTGCTCGCCGCAGGCGCTATATCTCAGCAGCAATTTGACGCTGCCCAACTGCAGTTTGATACAGCCCTGGCCCAATACAAGAGTGCCCAACAGCAGCTTAACCTTACTGAGGAAGGTCCACGCAGCGAAGAGATCCAGATCGCCCAAGCTCAGGTGAATCAGGCCCAGTCGGCGGTTGCACTGGCCCAGGCCAACCGCAATCAGGTCCAAATCCGGGAAGAGCAACTAAAAGCCGCCGATGAAGCTGTCCGCCAGGCTGAAGCCAATCTGCACCTGGCTCAGGCAAGCACCGCTCGTAATCAGGTCAGCCAGCAGCAGACCGAAGCAGCCCGCTCGGCCCTACAGCAAGCTCAGGCCAACTTGAAGTACCTAGAGGCTCAGATCAGCTACACTTACGTGCGGGCGCCCATCTCTGGTTATGTAGTCAAGCGCAGCGTGGAGCCCGGCGAGGCCGCAGTTCCGGGCGTGCCGCTGATCAATATCGTGGATAATCGCAAGCTCTATCTACGTAGCAGCATCGCCGAAGAGCGCGTCAAAAAAATCAGTATCGGCATGCCTGTGGTCATCAAGGTAGATGCCCTACCTGCCACTGAATTTGCCGGTACCATCACTGAGATTGTTCCGGCCGCCGACCCCCAAAGCCGCACCTTCCAAGTCAAGGTGACTGTACCCAACCAGCGACAGCAGCTAAAGGCCGGGATGTTCGCGCGCGCCACGGCAGTAATCACTCGCCAGTCCGGGAAGGTCGTCCTCCCCCGCGACGCTATCTTGCAAGATGACCAAGGCAATTACGTTATGATAGCCGTACAGGGTAGTGCCCGGCGTCGCGCGGTAACGTTAGGCCTGAACAACGAAACTGAGGTCGCCGTCATCGACGGACTCAAGGAAGGAACACAAGTGATCGTTAGCGGCCAGACATTGGTTCGGGATGGTGAACGAATCCAGATCCAGACCGCCCATTAAACCGAGTCACAATCTGGATGGTCATCCTGGCCATCTTCGTAATAGGAACAATCGGCTTTCTCCAGCTTAACCTGGACCTATTGCCCGATATCACCTTCCCCGTGATCGCCGTAATGACCTATTACCCCGGAGTACCTCCCGAAGAGGTGGAGGAATTCGTGACCAAACCTATTGAGGAAGGAGCGGCGCTGGTTGAGGACCTTAAGAGCATAAGCTCCGTCTCTCAGGAAGGGCTATCGGTGGTAGTCATTGAGTTCGACTGGGGGAAGAACATGGACTGGGCGGCCTTTGACGCTCGCGAAAAGATTGATCCTATCATTGAACGACTCCCCAAAGGGGTTCACCGCCCCATTGTCACCAAGTTAGACCCCGACACCCTTATGCCGGTGCTGTCCGTAGGTATGACCGGGCTGACGGACATGCGGCGGATGTGGGAACTCGCCGATGACATTGTCAAGCCAGAATTAGAAAGAATCCCCGGTGTCGCTGCGGCAAACATCTATGGTGGTCTGCAGCGCGAAATTAGAGTAGCACTTAACTGGAATCGTCTGAAG
>JALGTJ010000133.1 GCA_029821415.1 Candidatus Zipacnadia bacterium | reverse complement strand
CACTGGTCATGAGGGATCAATGAGTACCGTGCACTGCAACTCCCCACGCGATGCTCTCGCCCGTCTGGAGACAATGACACTAATGGCGGGGATGGAGCTACCCATCAGCGCTATTCGCCAACAGATCGCCTCGGCGCTGCATCTGATCGTCCACCAGAACCGCCTGCGTGACGGTTCGCGACGCATCACTTCCGTCACGGAGGTGCAGCGCATGGAAGGCGAAGGTATTGTATTGCAGGACTTATTCGTATTCAAGCGCCATGGAATAGATAAAGAGGGCAAAGTTGTCGGCGAACATACTGCCACTGGAGTTCGGCCGCTGTTTATGGATATTCTGGAGGCCGAAGGTTACCAGTTGTCTGCCGACATCTTTATGCCTCTCTCATAACAACCTGCCGGGGTGATACGACGTATGAGCACTGTGCTGCTTGCTAGCGCCATAGCGTTCTTGGTTGTGACGGGGGGGATAATAGCCTACCTGGTCTCCACTGGCGCAAGAGCTGGCCACGAACGCCTCACGAGTGTAGCTGTTCAGAACACACGTGAGCAGATAGCAGTACCAAAAACTGATTGGCCCGTGGAACGTGATCACGTTCCAATCATTACCAACTTGCTGCGTCGAACCGAGATCCAGAACGCCCTGCAGTTAGAGATACTGCGCGCCGGGTGGCTGTTGCGGCCCTCCGAGCTAATTGCAATTATCGTCGGCGCGGCTCTGACTGGAGCATTCATCGGACTGGTAGCCAGCCAGCGCTGGCCGGTGGCCATACTGGGAGCAGGAATTGGCGCGGTTATTCCCTGGGTGATGCTGAAGACACGCCAGTCATCACGGGCTAAGGCACTCAATGCACAGATCCCCGAGGCTATGGATATGCTGGCCTCCGCATTGCGTTCGGGTTTCTCCTTCTTGCGGGGCTTACAGCTCATTGCCAGCCAGATGCATCCTCCGATATCTCAGGAGTTCTTCCAAGTCGTAGAGGAAGTTCAGTTTGGTGCCTCCGTGTCCGAGGCTCTGGATAACCTCATTGACCGCACCCGGGACTATGATCTCGAACTGATGGTCTCGGCGGTACAAACACAACTTGAGATCGGCGGCAACCTGGCGGAGATACTGGACAATATTGGTGGTATGATTCGTGAGCGGGTAAAGCTTAGCGGGGAAATCGCCGCAGCGACCGCTGAAGGCAGGTTGTCGGCTGGCATTCTGCTGGCTCTGCCTTTTGGCATAGCATTTGTGATGAACATAACCAACCCTGGCTATATGGCTCCTCTATTTACTACAAGCTTAGGACACATATTACTACTCATCGGCGTTGTATTAATGGGACTGGGGGCCGTCGTAATTAAGAAACTGGTGACCATTGATATCTAATCGCCTGATTATCTCCTAGCGAAAAGGTGGAAAGGGACTTATGGTAGGAGTCTTAATACTAATCGGAGTACTGGTGTTCACAGCTATCACTGCTTTGGTACTGGGATTCGCCAGTGAGAGCCATGCAGTACGGGTCTCGGAAAGAGTTGAGGAGGTGCAGCAGCGCAGCCAGGTAGTGATCAAGGGCACCAGACTGGATGCGGAGCTGTCGAAATCAATTGGCGAGAGACTTATCATTCCGGGCTTGCAGCACATACGCGACCGTATTCTGCAACTTATGCCCTCCCAGGCAGTTGCCGCGGCCCGGGAGAAGCTCGACCGAGCGGGCAGTCCCGCGGGCCTGACGGTTAGCGCCTTCTTGACATTGCGTTTCATCGCCCTCATCGCAGGATTGGTCGCTGCTGGTGCGCTGTTCGTGCTGTGGCCGACGCCTGTGTTGCTACACCGAGTGTTCGGCAGCGGCCTGCTGGTAGTACTGGGAATCCTGGGCCCTGATTACTACCTGGATGCGAAGATAAGAAACCGCCAGTACATTATTCGTAAATCGTTGCCGGATGTTATTGACCTGCTCGTAGTAAGTGCCGAGGCGGGTACTGGTCTCGACGGAGCACTAGCCGTGGTAATCAAGCGCAAAGAAGGCCCGCTGGTGGATGAGTTCAACCGAGTATTGGCGGAGATGCGGCTGGGAAAAAGCCGTCAGGAGGCGTGGGAGGATATGGCAAACCGCGTGGATCTCAAGCCGACGCGCTGCGCACCCAGCGTAGCCTGCGCGTGCGTCAGATTGCCGCGAGCTTATCCATCAAGATGCTGTTTCCCCTAATCTTCTTCATCCTGCCGGCATTGTTCATTACTGTGCTTGGCCCAGGGCTGATGACAGTGATGAGCGGGTTCAAGGAGCTTGGCTGGTAGTGGGACCCATCACGACAGGGCTCTGGGGCAACACATAGGCAACCCTCGTGGCCAACCAAGGTAATGCGAATTCTAATTGGCTGTGCGAACGAACTGCAGACGGCTGAAATTCTTGCTGAGATTAGCCGAGTGGCCCCGGACTGGCAGGCAAGTGAGTACTTGTCGGTGACCGACCTCGAGACCTTGCTGGCCCAGGGACGTTACGACGTCGTTGTCTGTGACCTGGAACTGTTACCCTCCCCTCCCCTCCAGGAGCTGCACCGTATCACTGTGCTGGCCCCCGATACCTATTTCATAGTGCTTGCCTCCTCTGATAGTCAACTGTTGGGAGCCCGCGCGCTGTCAGCAGGCGCCGACTACCACGTAATCAAGCACGACCGCTGGATTAATGAATTGCTCCTGGTAGTCAAACATGCCGAGGAAACCATCAACAGCCACCAGCAAGTGCGCCATCTCTGTGAGATTAACCAGCATTTGCTGGATTTAGCCACTGTACTAACCACTGAAAAAGATATAGCTCCGCAGCTTGACGCTATTGCCCAGGCAGTGCTGGGCATAACGGACGCCGAGCGCTGCTGGATAGGACTGTTGAACCAAGAGGGCGACGAATTCGATGACTTCCACGGCTACGGACGCACTGAGAGCGAGGCGACCGACTGGGAAACGCGGGCTCGTGATACTGCTTGGCGTTCGCTACATGATAAGGAGCTACTCATCGATCGGATCGATGAAACTGGCACCACCCCACGACGAATTATTGCGCTACCCATAGTACTGGAGAACGGCCCAGCAGGGGCCTTGGCTATAGTCAGGGCTGCGGCTGCGCCGCTCAACGAACCGTCCAAAAATGCTCTGCAGTTTCTTTGTGTGTTGACGGCAATACTGATTCACAATGACCGGTTAAATCGGCACCTGCAGCGCCGCGGTCAGCAGATTGAGGCAGCGGCCGCCCAGGCCTGGGAAGAAGCAGAACGCGCCCGCATGGTGCTAAATGCGGCGGTGGCTGTGACTGACAGCCAGCGGCCCTCAGAAGTTCTGGAAAAGATCGCAACTAACGCGGCTGTGGAAATCGGTTTCGACCAGGTCAGCATCTACCTGACCGATGCCGACCGTAGGCTACTGCAGGGCACCTTGCAGGCCGCCTTTGACGGTGGAGTAGTCGACATATCCGAGCGCAGCTATCCTCTTAGACCGGGGGACAATTTGCTCGCCGATGCTGCCCTCGGCGAGGCGCCGTATGTTCTGCTCGGGCCCGAAGATCACGGCGAGGAAACCCCTGGCAGTGCTGAAGACAACTACCCTCAACTGTTGGTACCGCTGCGCACGCACGGAGAACTGGTCGGCTTGTTGGTTGCCGACAACCACCAGACTCGCACACCTATACCTCCCCAGCGAATTCGCCTGTTGCGCTCACTGGCAGCCATGGCCGCAGTCGCCCTGGAGAGAATTCGCGTGGGCGAGCTGCGAGAGCTGTTTGTATCCAGCATTTCTCACGAACTGCGCGCTCCTCTGGCTTCATTGCAAGCAACCACCGAATTGATCGCAGATGAAGAAGTCGGGCCTCTTAACGAGGACCAGCATCAGTACCTATCCAGGATGGCTTCAGCCTGTCGCCATATGCGTCGCATTCTGGACGATCTTACCGACTGGTCGCACTTGCAAGCCGGAAGAATAGCCATCCATAAGCGCAAGATTGATCTCCGCCAGACGGTAGAGTATGCGACCCAGACACTACATTCAAGAGCCGAGCAAGCCGGAGTAGAGATCTCGGTCAAGTTGCCTCCAGACAGCCTGGAGGTCTTCACTGATCCCCGGCGAATTGAACAAGTTCTTATAAACTTAGTAGACAACGCAGTAAAATTTAATTATCATAGAGGCAAAGTGGAAGTATCGGCTTTCATCGCCGACGGAGAAGCCGTTGTACAGGTCTCGGATACCGGACCGGGCATTCCGGCCGAAATACAGGACCGCATCTTCAAACCGTTTGACCGAGGCACCGAAGAGATAAGCCGCCCGGTTGAGGGAGTAGGACTGGGGCTGGCCATTGCCTCCCAGATAACCAAGCTGCTGGGAGGACGGATTGAACTTGACAGTAAGCTAGGACAGGGAAGTACCTTTTCCGTCCACCTGCCACTGGAGGGCACCAGTAAATAGGGAACAGGACAATAGCTATGAGACAACGCAAGCGCAAGATATTGATAATTGAAGACGACACCGAACTGGCTGACGTTATCGCCCGCAAGCTGGAGAATGCCGGCTTCGCAACTGTCTCCACCACCGATGGCCTCGAAGGGGTAAGGCTTGTTGACAGTGACGAGCTGGACCTGATTCTGCTTGATCTGACTCTGCCAGATGTTGATGGTATTGATGTCCTACGCCACCTTCGCCAGCGCACGGCCTTGCCAATTGTTATCATTAGCGGACGGACCGAAGAAGCCGAACGCGTGGTTGGGCTGGAGCTGGGTGCCGACGACTATATGGCCAAGCCATTTGGGTTAAACGAGTTGCTCGCCCGTATCCGTGTGGTTCTCCGGCGAGCGGAGGGCAGTATGGTGGAAACCGACCTGGCCAGAACTCTGTCAGCGGTTGGGCAACAACCACAGCCGGCACCCTCTGCGCCGGAACCTGAAGTGCTCTCGGCGATGGACATTGAGATGGATATTCCTGCTCGTCGCGTCTGGGTCGGCGGTGAAGAGGTTACACTGACTCGCACCGAATTTCTCATTCTCCAGACCCTGCTTGAGAATCAAGGCAAGGTTGTTAGCCACGAAATGCTCTTGCAGGCGGCCTGGGGCAAAGAAACCGACGATACCCACTTGGTTGAGGTACATATGGCTAATTTACGGGCTAAGATTGAAGAAGATCCCAGGAATCCGCGGCGGATCCAGACAATTCGCGGCTTCGGCTACCGGCTTGGATAGGTATTCGCCAGCAGTCTCCGAAATTCTTCTTCGTCAATGGTGGTAATGCCCAGTTTTTGGGCCTGCTGATATTTGGAGCCAGGCTCCTTCCCGACGACCACATAATCGGTGCGACTACTCACTGAAGATGTCACTCGGCCACCACGTCGTTCCACCTCTGCAGCAGCTTCCTCCCGAGTAAAACCTTCCAACGCACCAGTGAAGACAAACGTTTGACCCGCTAGGGTATCTGCGGTTGTCGCTTCCTGCTCAATCTGAATCCCTCGGTCCAGCAGGTCACCGATGATCTGACGATTACGCTCCTGGCCAAAGAAGTTCAGAACGCTGGCGGCGATCTCCGGCCCAATGCCTGCCACAGCCACAAGTTCTTCGTAGCCGGCTTCCACAACGGCCTCCAAAGTCCCGAAATGGTCGGCGAGAAGTCGAGCAACATATTCACCGACGTGGGCGATACTCAGGCTATACAGGAATCTAGCCAGTGTGGTATGCTTACTGGCATCCAGCGCGTCCACCAGATTCTGTGCTGATTTCTCGGCCATCCGCTCCAGGGACGCGAGCTGCGGCACAGTCAGATCATAGATATCCGGCAGGTGTTCCACCAGGCCAGATTCGACGAGTTGGGCAACCAGCTTCTCCCCTAAACCCTCTATATCCATCGCCCGACGCGAGGCGAAGTGCACAATGCGTCCCTGTATCTGGGCCGGGCAGTCAATGTTCGGGCAATGGGCGACCGGTTCGCCCTCAACCCGCAGCACCTCAGTGCCACATACCGGACAAGCGTCGGGAATGCGAAACTTTCGCTCCTTGCCGGTGCGCTTCTCACTAATAACCTTAACGACATAGGGTATCACATCGCCGGCGCGCTCAACAATTACGGTATCACCGATTCTAATGTCCTTGCGATCAATCTCGTCCTGATTGTGCAAGCTGGCCCGCTGCACCGTTACTCCGCCGATTTCCACCGGTTCCAGCAAAGCCACGGGCGTAAGCGCACCCATACGGCCTACACTGACAATGATGTCATTTATGCGCGTGGTCTCACGATGAGCCGCAAACTTGTAGGCCACTGCCCAGCGCGGGCTGCG
>JALGTJ010000132.1 GCA_029821415.1 Candidatus Zipacnadia bacterium | reverse complement strand
TCAGCCGAGCCGACTACTGCATAGAAGCGACCTTCGGTATGCTTGCATAACGCATACGCGAGTGCTTGGGGACGAATATCCAGGCCGATACACCGATAGCCCTGCTCGGCCAACAGCAGGCTGGCGTTGGCCTGCGAGCAGCCGACTTCCAGCAGAGTTGAGTCAGGAGCCAGCTCCCGGCGAACTGTTTGCAATACCCAGCCCAGTCGAGCCATATACTTGCGATGAAGCAGGCTACGCCGGTCCCGTGCGTCAATCTCGCGCAGGTCGTATTGCTGCAGCAGCCTTTGATACGGATCAGTAGGATACAATTGGCGGGCATCTCTCATAACTCAGTTTCCGCGTGCCTGTGCTTTGGCAACCCGCTTCAAGGCGTATGATAGACTCTCCCCAAAAGTAGCTCGCATTCGCGCAATCATATTCAACGCCCAAGCCAATATCACCTGTACAACAAACCTATTGACATTAGGCCCGAGTGAAGGTATGCTTTGACTGATATCCAATATGAATAGTGCTTGTAGCATACTAATGGCGTACGTCCTCATACGCTATACCCAACTACCGGAGTAATAGAGACCTATGGACATTACCAGCTACCGCCAAGCAATGATCCGTGCCACCAAGTGGTTGCTCTCACAACAGGACAATGACGGACGGATGCGACCAGTTGAATACGGTGTCGCCACTTACCACAAAGTGCCTCTGGCATATGCGGTGATGGGACAAATTGACCGAGCTGCCGCACTGACCTCATGGATCCAGGAAAATAGCTTTGATGATGAAGGCGACTTCACCGGTCACTACCCTCGGCCCGCGTTACTTGAGCACTTCTATCCATGGGCGAACTCGTGGCTCATCTGTGGTGCTCACCGATTGGGCCACTTCGGACTGTCGGTGCCGGCAGTGGACTTCCTGCTGACCCTTCAGCATCCCCACACAGGTGGTTTTCTCTCGGCAGGCCCCCAGGCAGGTCTCAATGATAATCAGGATGGACTTTCGACTGCCGTAGCCGGTCTGGCCTGTCTGCACGGTGGACAGATTAAAGCGGCTGAAGCTGCCGGGCAGTTCTTGCTATGGCTATGGGATAACCAACCCGGTGGGGCCGCCGCGCAGCTTTACTTTGTTGTGGAGCAAACCGATCATATTATAACGGACTTCGACGAGGCACTGGCCCCGTACTTCGCCGTCAATATCAGTCACCGCGGGCAATGGTATCATGTCCCCGCCCTGGCTGCCGGCTTCCTTGCGCTGCTGTATGAAGCCACCGGCCAACAGGCTTATCTGGAGGGCACTCACCAATACCTCCAGTTCGCGGAAAGCTGCGCCAGCGATCGTTACACCAGCGAAAAGAGCGCATTCTTGGGATGGGCCGCAGCAATTGCGTTCAGGATCACCGACAATGCGAATTACGAGCGTATTGCCGAACAGGTCGCAGCCAACTTACTCACAATGCAACTGGAAAATGGCAGCTGGCTCAAAGGCTGCTCCGGTTCGGACCTCACCTCCGATGTGGTGGATGCCACCGCCGAGGGCATAATCTGCCTGGCAAGCCTGGTGGAAAGCGCCGCGGTAACGATTCCGGTATAACCCACCCTATGAATACCACCACCCCGCTCCGGACGGCCCACACATACCCAGCAGCCGCCTGCCACCTCGATCATCAGTTGTTCGCGTTTCTATCAAAGATACCAGAAGCGATATAGATAGCAAATGACCGAGCAAGATTCTGCCTATTCATCGCGCCGGGCAGTGCGAGGGCGCTCGCAATCAGTGCTAAGCGGCCTGGCAGTGATCCTGGGCAGCTCATACGGTGATATGCTCCTAGGGGTCGTCCGCGGTATACTGGTGATGCGGGCTATCGGGCCGACAGCCCGCGGGCTGATGCGCCTGGTTCACCTCTTTGGGCGTTATCTATCCAACTCCCACCTCGGTTCACTGCACGGTCTGAGCAAGGAACTCCCGATGGCGCTGGGCCGAGAGGACCACGAGGATGCCACTCGTATTGAGAATGTCGGCACTACCGCTGTGCTGGTGCTCGCCACATTAGCCAGCGGGGGCATGCTGGCGTACGCGCTGCTTGGCCGCGGGATGCAAGGCCCGACACGCTTAACCTTGGCCATCGGTGCCGGGATCGTTCTGGGCGGGCAAGCCATCGCTGTGTACCGAGTGGTCTTGCGAGCCTGGGGTACTTACAGCGTATTGGCCGTTGCCACAATGGTAATGAGCCTGGGGCAGTTTGGCCTGATTGTAGCTGGAGCAGTGCTTTTCGGGCTGATGGGAGCGATGTGGGGCTGGTTGGCTGCCGTCACGGTTACGCTGATGTATTTCGCGATGGCCAGCAACTTCCGCATCAACCCATGCCTGGATTGGCTCGTGCTGTGGCGCTTGATCCGCGTGGGCATACCTATCGCTGGTGTGCTTTTTTCGAGCATTCTGCTCCGCACGATAGACGGTGTGCTGGTGGTCAAGTACTACGACGCATACCACTTCGGGCTATACAGCGTGGCGATGCAGATGGCGGCATATCTATACCGTATTCCCGAAGCCGCTGGCTTCGTGTTGACACCCCGCATCTGGGAGCGTTTTGGAGCCGACAGACGGCCGGAGGCGCTGCGGGATTATGTCATCCGCCCCACCCTGGCCGCCGGCCTGATAATGCCGGTCCTTGCTGGTTTTGTATTCATCGTCTTACCAGCTATGATCAACACAATCATCCCGAAGTTCTCTCCAGCTATCTTCGCAGCCCAGGTTCTGTCGCTTGCCACAGTCTTCCTGGCCTTACCGGTGGCAGCCGACGCAGTGCTAATCGCCTTCAACAAAGAATGGACAGTGATAGTCAACAAACTGGTAGGAGCAGCGGTGGCTGCCGCCGCTATGCTGCTGCTCCTGGAACCGAGCCTGGGCCGATTTACCCTACTGATAGCCCACAAGATAGCGGGACCTGTGGTCGCCGGCGCCATGGTGCCGTTGCTGAAACCAGGGTTATCGCGAATTGCCATGGCCACTGCCACCGGCTATGCTGTGACCAGCGTGCTAACTTTATATATCGTCCTGGGGCGCTACTACCGTAGGCGTCTGGAACTGTGGCGCGAGCTGATTGTGTGCCACCTGTCTCTGTTGTGGACGATCATCGCGCTGAAGGGCTCAGGAGCTGCGACCAACTGGATGATAGGAGCCATGGCAAATATGTGGACCGACGTGGCGCTGCGCTGCCTGTGTTTTGGAGTGTTAGTGCTTCCAGTGCTATGGTATGCGGAAGGTCGTACTGACCTATTGAAGGAGGTAAGGCGACGGGCTGCTACGGCGCTGCGCAATCGCCTGACAGCCGACGAGGACGAAACATAGCAACAGATAATCTCTAAACAGACGCCGCGACCACCGTCGGTCGCAGGACAAGCCGGCGTTTGCTATATTAGAACTTCAGCTCAATCTTACCGACATAAGTCCCCTGATTTAGTGCCTCAGCCGAAGCCGGGTTGGCCGACCATTTGTTGTAAGCCACGAATAACGCCTCGCCCATCCGCACTACATCGGGGGCGACATTGTAACCGCCGCTGTCATACGATGCGGATGTCACTTCGCCCCCTTCTCCCGTAGTTACGGTAATGTCAATGCTTGATTGCTGGGCAGCACCAGCAGCCGCAAGCGTTCGGCTGGCATACACGGTAATAACCTGGTCATCCAGCATCGCACAGGCCGGATGCGAGAAATTGCCTCGTCCCCGCAGCATTCGTAAGCTGTAGAAACGCTGACCGTTGAACTTGGCTGCCCATAATTGGCGAGTTTTGCTGTTTGACCTCGTGTTCAACTGGGGCTGGGCTAAAGGTATCGGTTGAGCACTCCCTCTTATGACTGGCGGCTTGATGAGCAGCGGGGGCTTTGTCAGGGTTGCTTTCTTGATGCCGGCCAGGAATAGCTCACCACCCAGATCCACGGCGCCAGCGCCTCAGAGTTGCTTTCTTGATGCCGGCCAGGAATAGCTCACCACCCAGATCCACGGCGCCAGCGCCAACCCATTCCGCATTTTGTATAGGCCACTGCTGGGGCTGACCCAGCCCAGAAGTGGTGTCGTAGCGGGCCAAATACAACCCGCCCGATGGTCCAGGCCTGCGCCACAATACCCACAACTGCCCCGAAAAAACGGCCAACGAGCAGCCCACCGCCGCATGTTGCTCAACGGGAGCACCACAGGAAGCCGTCTGGAGATCATATCTCAGAACCATCTGGCGACTGTCACTGAGAGTCTGGCTTACCACCTGACT
>JALGTJ010000131.1 GCA_029821415.1 Candidatus Zipacnadia bacterium | reverse complement strand
CACGTCAGCGTTGCTCTCCGGACAATCCAGGCTCTGCGCACGCTGCCGTCGGAGGTTCGGCCCGAAAAGCTGTACGGCTGTGAAGTGTGGCGCGATCTGGACTGGATGCTTGATGAAGACAAGGTTGCCTTTGACGTCTCTGCGCATGACAATATAGCGACAGCTCTGACTGGGGTAATGGACTCACAGATCTGCGGCGGGAACCGTTACGATCTGGCCACTATGGGCCGACGGCGGGCTAACGCCACTTATTATGCGACGCACGGCGTAGAGACCGCCACCAGCATGATCTTCGCCATGGATCTAACTCCGCTGATTGAAGACGATTCGCTGGACATTGGCCAATACGTCGCCGAGCATATCAACCGGTTTGCCAACGAGGTTTCCGACCGCCTGCACCGACTGACGTAATTACGGCACGCGGATAACCCCGCAGACATCAAGGCAGCGGCAGCCAGCATCCGCCGGCTACGAACTTTTCGCCTTGCCCCGCTCGGCTAAGGCCAGTGCGCCAGCACCGATAAGCGTAGCCTCCGGCCCCAGTGCTGCTGGGACAATCGCGGGGAGGTATGCTCCGCTCGGGTAAGCAATATATTTGGGCAGCTTTGCACGCAACGGGGCGAAGAGGACTTCACCCGCCTGGGCTATGCCGCCACCGATCACTACTACCTCTGGCACCAGTAGACTGCTGACGGTACCGAGTGCTGCTGCCAGCATCTCCAGGAGGTCATCCAGAATCGACTGTGCCACCGGATCATTATCGCGAACCGCTGCAAATAGCGCTTCAACCCTTGGTCGCTGCACTATCGCCGAATACTGACCGATCAGACAGTTCGGATGCTGCTGAATCGCCTGAGCTAAGCGTTTTTCAATAGCTGCGGTGGCAAACCATTTTTCCAAGTGGCCAGTACCTCCGCAGGGGCAGGGACCCCCTTGATAGTTGACGACGGTGTGACCGATCTCCATCGCCGATCCGAAAAAGCCTCGGTACACCTGGCCCGCCACAATCAATCCCCCGCCTACTCCCGCTCCCAGCGTAGCACAGAACACCGGATTGCAGCCTCGGCCCGCACCAAAATGGGCTTCGGCATATGCAGCACAATTGACATCATTATCAGCATAGCCCGGCACCCCGAATTGCTCAATACATAAGGTCGGAAAATCAATCTCTTCCATGCCGGGCACATTGGCCGAGTCAATCACCACCCTACCTTGAGTGAAATCTACGGTGCCGGCAACACCAATGCCGACGGCACTGATCTGGGCCTGCGACACAGTGGGTACTGCCAGCAATTCCTGTCCAATTCTCACCAACAGTTCCTGTGCCCGACTGCTGCCCTCTGTCATGCCGTCATACTCGTACCTGATAATTATCGGCTTCCCATGCACTGTGGCCAGCTCGCCCCGCGCATTAACGAGGCCACCCACAATCTTGGTTCCGCCAATATCCAGGCCCAGTGCCCAAGGAGATTCATTGTCCATATTTCCCCTCCTGAGGTGATTGTGGAGGCGTGTCGGAGGGACGCAACAGCTCGCGAATGCTCATCCAAACAATCTTGGGCAAAGCTACCAGGCGCGGCAGGCGACTGGGTTCTTTCAGTGTCCGGTACAGCCACTCCAATCCAGCTCGCTGCATCCAGACCGGCGCCCGTCGCTTCCGTCCGGAGATGACATCCAGGCTGCCGCCCACACCAATGCAGATGGGCACGTCCAGTTCCTCCAGGTGCTGCTTGATCCACTTCTCCTGACGGGGTATGCCCAGGGCCACCAGCAGTACACCAGGCCGTTTGCTGCGGATATCCTCAACTATCTGCGGCTCTTCTTCGTCAGTGAAATAGCCATGCTGGCAGCCCGCCACCTGCAGGCCCGCAATGCGCGCCTGAAGATTAGCCGCCGCCTCTTCAGCTACACCTGGCTCTCCGCCCAACAGATATACAGCCCGGCGCTTGTTCGCGGCAGCCCGGCAGAGCTGCTCCACCATATCACAGCCGGCACAGCGCACATTCACGGGTAGATTCAGCAGTCGCGCGGCCAGAACAACCCCCGCGCCGTCCGGCGCCACCAGGTCAGCCTGCTCAATAATCTCGCGCAGTTCCTGATCACGCTGGGCGCGAACCACTGCCGAGGCGTCCGGCGTTACTATCATATGGGGGTGATCTTCCTCAAGAAAGTGCTCAGCCTCTTCCAAAGCGTCGGTCAGTGTGATTGGATCCAAAGGCATGCCGAGCAGTCGTACTTTGCCACCAGCAGCTACAGACTCCTGGCCGTCGGCACGGGGTAGCAGTCTGAGCAGTGCATAAAGAAAGAACAGGCCGAAGGCAAGGGCTGCCAATACCACCACCGTCTTGACCACGAAAGTGACCTCAATCATCCAGACCAGCAGCAGCACCAGCGAACACAGGTAAACCGTACCTCCCAGCAACAGGCCGGTTACCTGCCATTGGCTGTACCCCTGCCGCAGAAGCAGGTCGTGCAGATGTCCCCGCCGCTCAGCAAAGACTACAGCCCGCCAGCCCCGGCGTAGCTCGGCGGCATAGGAGTAGGTGGCCGCAAACAGAGGCACTCCAACAATGATCAGCGGCACTAATGCCACCAGGAAGGCGGTATCCTTCAGAGCCCCAACCACCGAGGTTACTCCAACCAGGTAACCCACCGTATACGCTCCGGCTCGGGCCCGGGCATAACTGAGCCAGCGTGCGAACGGCACCTGTGGCAGGGAGGCACCGCATATCGTCACCGCCATAAGTGCTGCCATCGGTCCAGTTATCGCCGGCTGCAGCAGGCAAACCAGGAAAAGTGTGCCAGCCGCCAATCCCGCCACACCCAGCGGTACCGCCAGAATAGTGGCAGCCTGAGCGAACAGAACTGAACAGATTACCAACCACAGCACGGTGATGACGGGACCAAGCCAGCCCAGGCTAACGTAGTTCTGGCTGAAGGGCAGGTTGACGACGCTCACGGTTACGCCCTGATAGCTGAGCAAGGCAGCAACCACTGCTACTCCCACTATCGCCAGCCACCAGCCTCGCGACCAGTTATCGGCCACCGCTGCAATAACGAAGATCAGGCCACCGCCAAAGAGGACAGCAGTCAACTGGGGATTGCTGGTCAAATGAGGCCACCATGCCGCCGCCAAAGCAATCAACAGAATTAGCCCAGAGAAATCAGCCCGCGCATAGGGCCCACCGGGGCGTGCCAGCCGCCAGCGCTCCCACAGATAGACAATCACTGCTGCAGGAAGGGCGACTGCGGCGCTTGTCAGAAAACTACTCAGGTAGTCCATCGCTCCCGCCCACTACTCAACAAGGCTAGCGATCAGGTCACCGGCTTCGGTCGTCTTTACTCCGCTGCGAGTAGACAGATCGCCCAACTTACCGCTGGCCAGAGCCTTCGCCACAGCATTCTCAATAGCAGCAGATGCCGCGACCTCCCCGAGGTGCTCCAGCATCATCCCCGCCGCGCAGATAGCCGCCACCGGGCAGATGACGTTCTTGCCCTTGTACTTTGGGGCAGAGCCGTGGATTGGCTCAAACATAGAGACGCCTTCAGGGTTGATATTGCCCGAGGCCGCCACCCCCATGCCGCCCTGGATCATCGCCCCCAGATCGGTGATGATGTCGCCGAACATATTGGTAGTCACCACAACATCAAACCACTCCGGATTCTTCACAAACCACATACAGCATGCATCCACGAACGCATTTTCCTGTTGGATGTCAGGATACTCCTGCCCCACCTCCGCAAAAGTGCGCCGCCACAGATCGTGGCCGTGAGTTAGCACATTGGCCTTGTCAACACAAGTAAGCTTCTTACCTTTATTGCGTTTGCGAGCCTGCTCAAAGGCGTAACGAATTATCCGCTCGGTGCCCTTGCGGGTGTATATGCCGGTCTGTATGGCCACCTCATCGGGTGTGCCCCGTTTGAGCTGCCCACCTACACCAGCATAGAAACCCTCGGTATTCTCTCGTACCACCACGAAGTCAATATCCTCGGGGCCTTTGTCTTTCAGCGGAGTCGCCACTCCCGGGTACAACTTAATCGGACGCAAGTTTACATACTGGTCAAAGCCGAAACGCAACTTCAGCAATATGCCCTGCTCCAGGATCCCCGGCGGGATGTCGGGATGGCCGACTGCGCCCAGGTATATCGCATCACACTGGCTTAGCTCCTCCATTACGGAATCGGGCATAACCTCGCCGGTGCGCAGATAG
>JALGTJ010000130.1 GCA_029821415.1 Candidatus Zipacnadia bacterium | reverse complement strand
CCCTGGCGGGTCAAGGCATCCAGCACACCCTGGCCCGAGCGCAGCGACACTTCGCGCTCGGCGGATTGTCCGCCGCACAGCACGCCGATGCGTTTGTCTCTCAGTATGTCCAAAAACGTTTGCGGCATTGTTCTACTCCTCTTCCACTTCCAGCTTGCGCCTGCGCAGGAGCATCCAAACCAGCGCGGCTACCCCGATAATGATACTTGCAGTCTGGGCCTGGGTGAGAGGAGCCAGCGGAGCGAATACAACGGCGCTGGCCCCTCGCCGGAGGAACTCGACCAGGAACCGGTAGATTGAGTAGAGCACCAGGTAAAGAAGAAATAGATTGCCCCGAACTCGCGTTCGGGGGGCCAGCTTGACCAATATGGCAAAGATTACAGCGTTGGCGGCGGCGGCGTAGAGCTGAGTGGGATGGCGCGGCATGCCTCCGGCACCTGCCTCGGTAGTAGGAGGAAAGACCACTGCCCAGGGCAGGTGACATACTGTGCCATAGCAACAGCCGTTCAAGAAGCAACCAATGCGAGTAAAGGCTGTCCCCAAGGCCAATGCAGGCGCGCTCAAGTCAGCGAGGAGGGGGAACGATATCTTGCGGACGCGGGCAAATATGTAGCCACCAATTACCCCGCCAGCGACGCCACCGTGAAAGGCCAGCCCTCCCTGCCATACGTACAGGAGGGTAATCGGTGCGGTGCCATACTCGGATAGATGCAGGAGCACATAAACCAGCCGGGCGCCGACGACACCACTTAGCAGGATGATCAGAACAAAATCAATCCAGTCTTCCAGATTAAAGCCGTAGTCGCGACCAGTCTTGTTAAGCCACCAGGTACCTGCAGCCAAGCCAACCAGCAGCATCGCGCCCCATGAGTGTACAAAGATTGGCGCCAGTCGGTTGACGACCAAGAGTATAAGGGCTGCGCCGGCCAACACAAACAGAGCCGAAAGTGCCCAGTTGGTTGCTGTGAGGGGCCGGGGTGCGGTTCTGCGACTTTCCAGCCACTGCACCAGGCCGGCGATCGCCGTCAGAACGAGGACGATGATCGGGTAAGCCCACCACGGCCAGGGTCCGGTTTCAATCAGAACTTGACGCATTAGCGTCCCAGCTTTCTGTGTCTATTTGGGGGAACTGGTGGTGCTGCTTGGCCCTTGGGGGGAGGTGTTGCGTTGCTTGGTTCGGGCATTAAGGAGCAGAGCAATCACCACCAGTATCGCGCCACAGGTAATGCCAATGTCAGCGACATTAAACACCGGCCAGAAATGCAGGTCAATAAAGTCAATTACGTACCCAAGCCGGAGGCGGTCAATTAGATTACCGGCAGCCCCGCCGAGGGCCATACCCAGCCCCGCTGTCAACAGATTGTTAGATTTGGCAATCCGTGTCCCCCAGACGGTGATAAAAACTATTGTGAGAGCGGCGAGAGCAATTAGGGCTATATTAGCTGCTGGAAAGAGACCGAAGGCAGCGCCGGTGTTTCGCTGAAGAGCAAGGCTGACATAGCTTCCCCATAGCGGTCGGGACTGCCCGACGAGCAACCGCGTGGCCGCAGCAAACTTAGTAAGCTGATCGGCTGCCAATACCAGTAGGCCAACTGTGTACAGAAAGAAGCGGCGCACACGTCACTCTCCGAACTGACTGGTTCATATACAAGCAGGTAGAGGAGAAGTGCTTGTTCTACCTTGGACCTACTTTCGTGCGGCAGTCAGTGCACATGGTGGCTTCTGGCAGAGCGTCCAGGCGCTTTTTAGGGATGTTCTTACCGCAGACTTCACACACACCATACGTGCCGTCTTCGATCTTCTGCAAGGCCTCATCAATGCTGACAAGCATATCGCGCAGATTGCCAATCATCGCTGCGCTTTGGTTGCGGGTCATCGCCTGGAGAGCCGCATCGCCTCCCCCCTCAAAGTCCTGTTGGACCACCTCGCGGCTGAGCCGATCCCGCCCACTGCTTTCACCTTCCAGTCGCTTGATGTTCTCGGTTATCTCGACACGTTTTTCTTCCAGCTTCCGCCTGTACTTGTCCAGATCCAACTTGCGTTTACGAGCCACGACAGCTCTCCTCCTAATTGTCAATTGCTTAGCGGACCGACAATGGTCACGACTGATTCTGCGGCCACTGGTCAACGCGCTGCGCACAACGTGGACACAGGGTCGGGTATTGTGGGTTAGCACCGATATTCTCGTCGTACAGCCAGCAGCGCTCGCATTTCTCGCCGGGGGCCAGGGCCACTTCTATGTGTAGGCCGTTCATTCCTTGGGCCGGTGGCCTGACTTGCGCAGCCGAGACTACAAATATCGTTCTTAGGTCATCTCCCAGGCTCTGCAATATCTCCTGGTCGTCTCCTGAAGCGTAGATAGTGACGGCTGCGCTCAGCGGTTGGTCAATCTCCCCGTTTTCTTTGGCCTGTTCCAGAGCAGCGCTCACATGGGTCCGTATTTGCATCAGCCGCTCCCAACGACGGGCCAGCTCTTCATCTTCAAAGCGTTCATCCTGCCGGGGCCAATCCGTCAGTTGAACACTCACCGGCAGGGACGGGTCGATTATGCGGCAGTATGCCCAGACCTCATCAGCGGTAAACGTCAGCACGGGAGCGATCATTTTAGTGAGGGCCAATAGTAGCTGCCACAGCGCGGTCTGGGCGGAGCGACGCGCTGGCGAGTCGGGTAGGTCGGTGTACAAAGTATCCTTGAGCACATTCAGGTAGAAGGCGCTCAGATCGTTAGTGCAAAAGCCGTGCACGTCGTGGTAAAACAGATGTAAGTCCCAGCGGTCAAATGCCTCGGTCATCCGCCTCACAATTCGGTTGAGCCTCAGCAGTACCCAGCGATCAATCTCGCGCATCTGCTCGGACGGCTGGCTGTCGGTGGCTGGATCGAAGTCCTGCAGGTTAGCCAGCAGGAACCGGAGGGTGTTGCGGATGCGCCGGTAGGCGTCGGCAACCTGTTGGAAGATCTCGTCGGTAAGGTGCATCTTCTGGCGGAAGTCAGCATAGGTGAACCATAGACGTAGAACATCTGCTCCGTAGTTTTCGTAGACCTCGGCTGGATCAACAATGTTACCTTTGCTTTTAGAGAGCTTCTGGCCGCTGTCATCCACGAAAAAACCGTGCCCGACGACGGTCTTATATGGCGCGGCGTCGCCCAAAGCTGCGGCAATCCATAGCGAGGTCTGGAACCAGCACTGGTACTGGTCATCGCCTTCCAGATAAAGGTCGGCGGGGTAGCTTAGTTCCGGATGAGTGCGGAGCACACAATAGTGGCTGCAGCCCGAATCAACCCACACCGACATAATGTCGGGTTCCTTGATGAAAGAATGCCCACCGCACTGCGGGCAAGTAGTCCCCGGGGGAAGCAGTTCGGCAGCTTCACGGGCGAACCAGACGTCGGCACCGTGCTCCGCAACCAAATCCCGTACGTGCGCAACTGTCTCTTCGGTTAGCAGAGCTTCGCCGCAGTCGCTACAATAGAATACTGGAATAGGCACACCCCAGGAGCGTTGGCGGCTGATGCACCAATCGGGTCGGCTCTCGACCATCCCGGCGATGCGGCTCTCGCCCCAGGCAGGGATCCAGGTGGTCTTGGCGATTTCAGACAGCGCTCGGTCGCGGAGCTGGTTAATATCCATAAACCACTGGGGAGTAGCCCGGTAGATAACAGGTTGGTGACAGCGCCAGCAGTGAGGATACTCGTGTTCAATTTTGCCGTGCGCGAGCAGGGCGCCGGCGGCTTGGAGTAGTGCTACGACCTTGTCATTGGCCTGATCGCACACCAGGCCCTCCAGCTCGGAACCAGCCTCGTCGGTGAATCTACCGTAATCATCAAGTGGGCTGATAACGTCCAGGCCGTACTCTAGGCTGACCTGGTAGTCTTCCAGTCCGTGGCCGGGAGCAGTATGCACTACCCCAGTGCCCTGCTCGAGCGTGACATGATCGGCCAGCACAACCGGCGAAGTACGGTCATACAGTGGGTGTTGCGCCTCCAGACCGACCAGGTCTTTGCCGGATCGAGTTGCGACGACTTCATAGTCGCTTATTCCGATCTGCTCCATAGACTCGTTCAGCAATTCGCGGGCCATTAGGTAATAATGGTCATCGGCTTTAGCCAGCGCGTATTCATAGTGTTCACCGACTGCCATACCGGTATTGCCGGGGATGGTCCACGGGGTGGTGGTCCAGATAACTTCAAAGGCCACATAGATGGTATCCGAGGTCTTGGTAACGTACTCGATTTCGTCCTCGGCCAGTGCGGTCTCGCAATGGTAACACCAGTACACTGGCCGCAGGCTGCGGTAGACCAGTCCCTGCAAGGCAATCTTGCCGAATGCTTCTATCTGGCGGGCCTGGTAGTCTTTGTCAAGGGTCAGATAGGGGTTGTCCCAATCACCCCGGACGCCCAGTCGCTGGAATTGGGTGCGCTGGACTTCAACATATTTCAAAGCTAACTCTCGGCATTTGCTGCGCCATTCCAGGACTGGTACCTCATGGCGGTCAATGCCATACTCGCTCTGCACTGCTTGCTCGGTGGGCAAACCCTGAGTATCCCAGCCGGGCACGTATGGACAGTCATACCCGCGCATCGTCTTGTACTTGATAGTGATGTCTTTGAGAATCTTGTTTAGCGCTTGCCCCAGATGAATGTTACCGTTAGCGTAAGGGGGGCCATCGTGGAGAATCCAGGTCGGCGCGCCGCGCCTGTTCTCCCGGACCTTTTGGTAGATGTCTATTTCCTGCCACCAAGCCAGGATCTCTGGTTCGCGCTTAGGAAGATTAGCGCGCATCGGGAAATCAGTCTTAAGTAGGTTTAGTGTTTTGGTATAATCCATGCCTCGCTCCAAGCAAGCTTAGGAACTCAGTAATAACTGGTGCGAAGAAGCCGTCTATAATAAGCCGGTTCTCCGCACCTTGTTCGCTGCAGCCCTGTGGAAGCAAATGCAACGCAGATGGCGAAAAGGATCTCAAATGTGATCAGCACGGGTGCAAACGATTTGGGTCAGGTTGCCTAAGACGACAATTGGGATAGAATTGTAGCAATATCATCAGAGGGAGTCAAGAGTCTCGGGGTAACTATGCGTCAATGTCAGCGACAGTGAGGGGTATTTGACGATGATCAGGTTTGTTGTTATACTTAATATATGGAATTTGCATCGCTGTGGTGTTGCATGCCCACAGTGGGTCATAAATGCGTCGCTGTCAAAAGATACTACCGTCGCTGTCAAAAGATACTACGCGGGCTGTCGCTGGCTCTTTTTTTGTGGTAGAGGCGAATTATGTTGGCGACCGGAGCTGACTGAGGAGACAGTGAGCGATGAACATTGATATCAGCAAGGTGGCCCGCCCTCTACGCTGGCTGATTCCCGGCTTAGGTATCAAACGCTGGTATGCCTTAGTCTTCGTCGGGTTACTGCTGGCTAGTCTTCGTCGGGTTACTGCTGGCAGGGCTTGGGGCAGTGTTGCTGTTCAACGAGTTTGCCTATGACGTGACCGCGGCAGCCGGTGGGCCTTGGCGCGCGGTGATTTTGGGGTGTCTAGCCATCACTCTGGGTTTGATTGCGGTGTTTTTGGGGGTGCGGGGCACACTGAGGGCTGTTGCCCGAATTTTCTTGCCCGCCGAGGAGCAACGACTGGTAGATATAATGATCTCGCGACACGATGCGGCTGTAGGCCTGCCTTGTGTGGTAGTGGGTGGTGGGACGGGATTGGGGAGTCTGCTCCGTGGGCTCAAGGAGCACACCACCAACATCACTGCGGTAGCCACTGTTTCTGACGAAGGTGGCAGTTCGGGACGGCTGCGAGAGGATATGGGTGTGCTTCCGCCTGGCGATCTGCGCAGTTGCCTGGTGGCGCTGGCCGACTCTGAGCCGACAATGACGCAGCTGTTCTCGCACCGTTTCGGGCCGGAGAACGGCTCGCTGAGTGGGCACAGCTTCGGCAATCTGTTTATCGCCGCGCTGACCGAAATCACCGGTGATCTCGAGAAGGCTATCATGGCCAGCAGCCAGATATTGGCAATTCGCGGCCGAGTATTGCCGCCGACTCTCCAGAATGTGACGCTATGTGCTAAGCTGCGTGATGGCCGGTCGGTGCGCGGCGAGATAGCCGTAGCGAGTGCGGGTGGGCAACAGATAGAGCGAGTTTACCTGGATCCGCCGAATCCGGCTGCTGTACCTGATGTTATACAAGCTATTGAACAAGCGCAGTTGGTAGTGCTGGGCCCAGGCAGCGTTTTTACCAGTATTGTGCCCAACTTGCTGGTACCGGAGGTGGCTGAAGCAGTGGCCCGGACTGATGCGGTTCGGGTGTTGGTATGCAATGTGATGACTCAGCCTGGCGAGACCGACAGCTTTGGTGCTGTTGACCATGTTGAGGCTATCTGTCGCCACGTCTCGGAGCCAGTCTTTGATTACGTATTGCTCAATGAGGCGAAGCCCTCTGCTGAGGTGCTGGCTCGGTATGCAGAAGAGGGAGCAGGCTTTGTGGCACCGGCTCCCAAGGAGATCGCCAAGCTGGGCTTTATTCCTGTCTGTCGCGACTTGATTTCTGGCGACAGCCTGGCGCGACATGACCCGCAGAAGTTGAGCAACGCATTGCTGGAGATTGCCACCAAGCACAGTGACAGCTTTCTTAGATAGCAACTTAAGAGCATAGCTACCTACGTTGGGCTTGAATGATTTCAGAGTACCCAGTCAGTAACTTCAATTCTGTCAGGAGGTATGCAAAGTGGCTGTAAAAATAGGTATCAATGGCTTTGGACGCATTGGGCGGCAGGTCTTCAAGGTTATCCAGGAGCGGTTTGCCGATGAGCTTGATGTTGTCGCTGTCAATGACCTAACGGACAATGAGACACTTGTCCATCTACTGAAGTATGACAGCGTCTATGGCAAGTATCCCGGAAC
>JALGTJ010000129.1 GCA_029821415.1 Candidatus Zipacnadia bacterium | reverse complement strand
TTGGGCCTCGTCAGTGAGTACTGCTGCTTGAATGGCTGCACCGCAGGCAACTACCTCGTCAGGATTGATATCCTTGCGCGGCTCACAGCCAGTCAACTGCCTGACCAACTGCTGCACCATAGGAATACGCGTGGAGCCACCCACGAGGATAACCTCGTCAAGTTCCCCTTTGCTCACACCAGCTTCGTCCATAGCATCTTTCACCGCAACCTCGGTCTTCCTTACTAAGTCACCGATTAGCTCCTCCAGCTTGGCGCGAGTGATAGTCATCTCCAGGTGCTTGGGACCTTCGCCCTCTACCGAGGTAATAAAGGGCAGGCTAATGTTGGTCTGCAGCGTTGTAGAAAGCTCACATTTGGCCTTCTCGGCAGCTTCCCTGAGCCGCTGGAGGGCCTGGCGGTCCTTGCGCAGATCAATGCCGGTGTCCTTCTTGAACTCATCAGCGATATAGTCAATCAGGCGCTGATCAAACTGATCAAAGTCATCTCCACCAAGCCGGGTATCGCCCGAGGTTGACAGAACGTGATAAGTATCTCGCTCGTCATCGCCGGTGATCTCCACGTCCAGGACGGAGACATCAAAGGTGCCGCCACCCAAGTCGTAGACCAAAATGGTCTTCTCGCCGGGAGGCATACCACGACCGTACGCCAGGGAGGCGGCGGTCGGCTCGTTGATTATGCGCAGTACGTTGAGGCCAGCAATCTCGCCGGCCTGCTTGGTGGCGGTGCGCTGGTCGTCATCAAAGTAGGCCGGAACAGTGATTACGGCATCGGTCACTTTCTCGCCCAGGTAATCTTCAGCGTCACTTTTAAGCTTTTGCAGAATCATCGCCGAGATCTGCTCCGGCGTGTAGTCTTTGCCGTCAATGGTATGCTTTTTCCGAGTTCCCATTTCCCGCTTGATTGACACAATCGTCCGTTCCGGGTTAAGTACCATCTGGCGCTTAGCCGGCTGCCCAACCAGTCGCTCGCCACTCTGAGAGAACGAAACCACCGACGGAGTCACCCGCCCGCCCTCGGGATTGATGATGACCTGGGGCTCACCAGCCTCCAACACTGCGACGCACGAGTTAGTCGTGCCCAAGTCAATACCGATAGCTTTTGCCACTGCAATTCACTCCTTCTTCAAATAATAAGCAGCGCGCCACACGAAAATAGCTGACGCTCTGCCGCCTTTCAACAGCCTTATTATATCCCTTTAGTGCTATAGTGTCAAGGCCTTTTACTCTAATAGCTTAAACATCACTACTACTGACGAGTTGGCACCTGCATTTGTTCAGGTCACATTCGCATATAGTCCGAGACGGCCGGGTACTGTACATTGACTTCGGGCCTCTCACCCATTTATAATAGCGTAGAGTCTGCAACAGATGCTTAGGATAGGATGCTGTTAACCCAATAAAAATAGAGTGTCAACTGCCCCTGCACAATTAGCTTAGGGCAAGCAGGTTGAGCAGTAGGCAGGTAGTCTTTGTCATTTTGTCTAATATCGTCTGAACTTACAACAGCCAGATATATTCGTGCACAAGGAGGCCAGTCGCTATGCGCAAACTATGGGCAGCAATAGCACTATTGGGCGTGTGCTTGGTCTACATTAGTGGCTGTGGCGGGGCTTTGACAGAGCCAGTCGATGAAACCGGCGTATTTGCAATGACAGATGGAGCCGACGATGAGTTTGAGTTCCACGACACCAATGGGGATTCTACAATGTTCCACGACTGTACCGTTGAATTTGATCCCTATGTCGCTCCCGGGGGGCTGAGCCCTTCAGCCGTTGCCACTGGCACTATAACGGTGAGAGGATATACGCCGGGTGAGACACTCTATAGATGGGAAGGCGAGTACACGAAAGATGCCAGTCATCACGTCATCGCCTCAGGCCTCTCGCTGGTGCAGCCGAACACTCCTGAGAGTTCTATGGACCTGCAGATCACCTTATGGACGAGTGACAGCCTTACAGGCGTGGTCACCGAGACATATGATGGAGACCCTTCACCTCAGCAGATGTTTAACGGGACTCGCGTGAACCCTTAGGTTGCCTGCGGAGGAGGGTCTGCCCGAATAGCAGATAAAGCTCACGCCGAAACTGCTGGTACCGGGAGATGCGCATACTACTTGTAGGAAGAAACGCGGGCATCGGCGGCGGCACTACCTACCTGCGAAATCTGATTCCGGCGTTGCAGCAGCGGGGTAGCCATTGCGAAGTAATGACACGGAACGGGTCGGCGTTGCCGATCCTAAAGCAGGTGGCAGATCGCACTTGGTGGCTGCCGCCTGTCTCCTGGTGGGCAGCGGCGCAGGCTGAGAAGATAATCCGAAACCAGAAGATCGGTCTCGTCAACGCCCTGACAACCGGCGCAGCTCGGCATCTGCTGGCAGCCTGTCAGCGGACCAACACACCTCTGATCATCACAGTGCTCACCCGTACCTCACTCAGCAGATGCAAGGCAGCCGCTAACTATGCCCACGCCATCGTGGCACTTAACCGAGAAACCCTGAAGCACTTGAAAGAAAACCATCGCCAGTTCGCCGACAAGCTATATCTATCCAGCAAGCCGCTCCTCCTTCCTACATTGACACCCACGCCAAGAACGGATACGGTCACTGCAACCTACATGGCTCGGCTGACCCGAACCAAAGGTCCTTATGCTCTGGCGCTGATTGAGGCCTGGCCTCGGCTGGTCAGCTCGGTAGGCAATCTGAAGCTGGTGATTATCGGCAATGGCCGACTGCTGTACCAAGCTCGGCGCAAGGCAGCCCAGGTCAATAGGCAGTTGCAATCTCGCTGCATTCAGGTCCCTGGGGCAGTACTTGATCCTGAGCCGATCTTGGCGAATACCGATATACTGCTGGGTGCTGGCTACACTGCCCTGCAGGGGTTGGCGTGGGGCTGCGCAGTCATCGCCATAGGCTATGCCGGCCTTTTCGGTCTGCTGACGCCCGAAAACATTGAGGAGGCAATAGCAGCGAACTTCGGCGATACAGCAGCACATTGGCCGCAGGTAGATTCTCAGCTACTTGCTGAACAGATATTAGCGGCCCATCAGCAGCTCGCTAAACCCCGTGATTGGACTAAACCGGTTCTCGACCAGCACTTCAACCCTGCACGGATCGCCGAAGATCTGGAGGGCTTATTCGCGGAAGCGATACACAGCAAGCAGGCTCAGGCCAACTCCCCCAGCATCAGCTCGTGCTCCTAATTCTGATAGAACTCATGCACAGCCTCAACCACGCGCAGCACCTCGGCCTCAGTCAACTCGTAATACAGCGGCAGGCGCACTAAGCGTTCCGACATCTCCTCAGTGACCGGCAACTGACCACGGCGATAACCCAGCCTTTGACCCATCGGCGAGCTGTGCAGAGGAATGTAGTGGAAGGCCGCGCCGATACCGCATTGCGCCAGGTATTCAATCAGCGCCTGGCGCTCAGTCAAGTTGGCAGTGAGGAGATAGTAGATATGAGCATTATGCGAGCAGTGCTCGGGGCAATGGGGACGGATCAGGCAGCCCGCTTGTTCCAAGTCAGCCAGAGCCTGGTGATATGTGCGCCACAGCTTCATACGCGCGGCCTGTATTACATCCTGCCGCTGGAGTTGGCCGTACAGAAATGCCGCAGTGAGCTCGGAGGGCGCATACGAAGAGCCTACGCCTACCCAAGTGTATTTATCCACCACACCGCGCAGGAACTGCTTGCGATTGGTGCCCTTCTGATGGATGATATCGGCCCTATCAACAAATTCAGCCCAGTTTACAGCCAGTGCGCCCCCTTCGCCAGAAATCAGGTTCTTTGTCTCGTGGAACGAAAAACAGCTTAGTTGACCAAAGGTGCCCAGAGGGCGGCCCCGATACTCCGCGCCGAGTGCCTGGGCGGCATCTTCTACCACGTACAAATCGTACTTGTCGGCCAATCGCATAATCTCTTCCATCTCGCAGCCGACGCCGGCATAATGGACAGGGACAATCGCTTTAGTATGCTCGTTGACGGCCTCTTCTATAAGCTTCTCGTCAATATTGAGCGTATCAGGGCGTATGTCCACAAAGCGGGGCTGCGTACCGCGCAACACAAAGGCATTGGCAGTGGACACAAAGGTGAAACTAGGCATAATCACTTCGTCGCCCGGCCCCACCTCACACAGAAGCGCCGCCATCTCCAGAGCAGCCGTGCACGAGTGGGTCAGCAGAACCTTAGGGATAGAGTAGCGCTGTTGGAGAAGCTGCTGACAACGCCCGGCAAATGGGCCGTCGCCGCCAAGGTGGCCGTTGGCAATAGCCTCCGCAACATATTGCTTCTCGTTGCCGACCGCAGACGGTTTGTTGAAGGGAATGCTCTCCAAATCCACACATCCCCACGGGTTTGTCATAGTAACTGGTAACTTCTACGCCATCACCACACTACCACATTTCGCAGCCAATATGAAGATTTCCTTCTACGGTATATAGAATCGCACCCCGCTTAGCTGTCAACGTCCGCCATCTTGCCGTATATTCAGAAGGAAATAGAGCCACAACAAAGAAAATGTAAATGTGCCCTGTATTTGGGGGCCACGGTATCAGGCGGCAGGTTATGGGGGGTATCACTACGCCTGCTCTATTCCCAGAAAACTGCAGGAGAGGATCTTGTGGAGAATGACATACTAGCTAACAAACCAGTGATCATTAATGCCGCCCTCACTGGCATGGTGCCCACCAAAGAAGATACACCACACGTGCCAATTACAATTGAGGAAATCGCTGCTGATGTCGAAGCCGTGGCAGAGGCGGGCGCTAGCGTAGTTCATCTCCATCCCCGCGACGAGAATGGCCAGCCGACGTGCGACCCCGAAATCTACCGGCGGCTGATTGGCACGGTCCGCAGCCGCTGTCCGGAGATCATAATCTGCGCCAGTTGCAGCGGCCGGATTGAGTCCGATGTAGATGTCCGAGGAGTCGCGCTGACCTTTGAAGGTGACCTTAAGCCCGACCTGGCCAGCCTGACATGCGGGTCTATGAACTTTCCCCAGCAAGCCTCAGTGAATGCTCCCCAGACAATTATGGAGCTGGCCAAGCGTATGAAGGACCGAGGTATCAAGCCCGAAATTGAGGTCTTCGAACCGGGAATGATCAACTACGCCAGGTACTTAATCCGCAAGAACTTGGTGGATGAACCAATCTATGTGAATATACTCCTAGGCAACCTCGGAACAAGCTCGGCCACCGCACTGGACCTCGGCCATATGGTCACTCTCCTTCCCGAGGGATCAGTGTGGTCCGTGGCAGGCATTGGACGCTATCAACTGACCGCAAACACTCTCTCGCTCGCCACAGGTGGGCATGTCCGCGTAGGGCTGGAGGATAACCTCTACTACGATTGGCAACATAGGACCCACGCCACCAACTGCATGCTGGTGGAACGTGTGGTGAGAATCGCTAGTGAGTTGGGACGCCCTCCAGCCACTCCCCACCAAGCTCGCGAGATGATTGGCCTGCCAATCCTGAGCACGCCCAGATGAATGCCACGGCTCTACCATTCTATCGGCAGGAGGACTTATGAAACTTCTGATAGTTGGGGCGCGAGCAGACGGTCAGGCTCACGTGGTGCTGGAAGTGATACAGAGCAATGATACGCACCAGGCAGTTGCCTTTGCCGATGAGACCCCGGAGCTGAAGGGTCAACAGGTACTGGGCAGACCAGTGCTGGGAGACCCAGCCGAGATAGCCGAGCAGGTCGCGGAGTTGGGCATTACGGGGGCGTTTGTGGCGGTGGGAGTGCCGCGCGCGCGAGCGCGGCTGGCGGGGATATGCCAGTCTATGGGCCTGAGCTTGCCCACGCTCATACATCCCACTGCTTACCTATCACCCGAGGCCCAGATCGGGGAAGGAGCCTTTCTGGGAGCCGGAGTACAGGTACTACCCGGCGCCAGCGTAGGCGACCTGTGTCGGGTCAATGCCGGTACAATTGTCAGCCATCACGTCCAGGTCGGCTTCTGCAACACCATCGGCCCCAACGCGACACTGGCCGGCAGATCCAGCACCGGACCTTTCGTCTTCCTCGGGGCTGGCTGTACACTCTTGCCGGAAGTCAGCGTGGGCGAAGGAGTCATGGTTGGTGCTGGTGCAGTCGTGACCCGAGATGTGGCCGCGGATCTGACCGTTGTCGGCGTCCCCGCCCGGCCGCTCGACCACAACTCCAAGCGGTAGAACCAGCCAGTATGATCGGGGATGATGAGATATGCTATCACCAATCAAGACCATCAGCATTGGCCTATTCCTCGTACTGGGGGCAACGCTGGCCGGCGGACCGGCCGGATGCGAAAAAGATAAAAAGCTGCCCCCGGAGTTACCTGCTCCTCCCATCTCCCGAGCCGAACAACCTGAACCCAACTACAAACAGATGCGGGAGCAAATGGTCACGCAGCTCCAGGCACAGGGCATGGTGCAGTCGCCGGCCGTTATTGCCGCGATGAAGGCAACCCGGCGGCATCTGTTTGTGCCGGAGCAGGTTCGCTACTTGGCATACTATGACACCCCCCTGCCCATCGGCGAGGGCCAGACAATCTCCGCACCAAGCGTCGTAGCTAAAATGACGGAACTACTCGACCCGCACCCCGAGGATATAGTTCTGGAGGTGGGGACCGGTTCGGGTTACCAGGCCGCAGTCCTGGCTCACCTGGTCAAACATGTTTACACAATAGAGATTCTGGCACCGCTGGCCGAAAGTGCCAAAAAGCGCCTGAAAGAACTCGGATACGACAACGTCACCGTACGGTGCGGCGATGGATATCAGGGTTGGCCCGAATATGCTCCTTTTGATGGGATCATCGTGACCTGTGCTCCCACCGAGATCCCCCAGCCTCTGCAAGAGCAACTTGGCGAGGGCGGTCGTATGGTCATACCAGTCGGTCCGGAGCACGGCGTTCAGAACCTCTATCTGCTGAAGAAGCAAGCAGGGGCTATCCGCAAGACAGCGGTGCTGCCGGTCAGATTCGTGCCAATGACCGGCGAAACCAAGCAGCACTGATCGCCGCCTCCAACCGGCCGCTGTGGCTACTGAAACATACGGAATTCCGCAGGCGTCAGCTTGGCAGCGCGCAGCAGGTCAGCCGCCTGCTGTAGTAGCCTGCCCTTCTCTAATTGCGGCGGGGCTTGGACACCAGCGACTACCTCGTTCAGATAGCGCTCAATGTCGGCTCGTGGCGGATTATTGGCTACCGCCCACGCTGCTAACTGGACAACGGGAAGTGCACGCCGGCGTCGGCTGGCTACCGCAGCCACGTCGGCCAGTCTACTATTGGGGCGCTTGACCGGTATCAGAATATCGGCAGCCGTGGGACTACGCCATCCCAAGTTCGTACAGACAGCCGGTATGATTACCTGGGCTACAGATTGGTGCCGCAGGTCCACATGAGTCTGGCCCAGAGTCATCATGCCCTGCACTCCCCGCCGCTGGGCCTGGAACTGCATGCCCGGCCCAATTGATAACTGCTGGGGGCCGTAAGCCGACCGGCCGATCGTTCCTCGTACCGCACCCTGACCCCAGCCCCGGAACTGTGCCCACACCTCTCCCCGCAGCAGAGCTTGCCGCAAGTCAACTTCGTCAGCATAACTCACTGACACAGCCGTCAACACGATCACTGCCATCGACCATACACGCCAGCACCTTGTCATCCTCATCACCTCTTCTCTTATTATATTCGGCGTCTGCCAACTATCTCCTGCAAGACAACAATCCTTGACATCTATTACAGCATCGGCTATACTACCCAATGATTGCGGTCAGGCTGCATGCTAAACCGCAACCCTCTCAGCAACTGGTTGCACTGCCTATTCAAACCGGGCGAAGAAAGGAGGGTATCTCGCAAAGCCAGATAGGCAGTAAGGTCAGCGACCAG
>JALGTJ010000128.1 GCA_029821415.1 Candidatus Zipacnadia bacterium | reverse complement strand
TCTCGCATGACATACCTGACGCTACTTATCTTAGTCAGCATGCTAAAGAGATGGAAAAGTCAGGCCTGGACGGCGTGGTAGTTGACTTCACTCGGCGGTTCACCGATGAGCAAGGCAAGCAGCAGGAGGACCGGGCAGTCTGCGGCCAATGGATCGGCGGCGCTGCCATTAAGCGGGAAGAGCTTCAGCACAACGTTGCAGCACTCAAATCAGTCAAGTTCAGCCGCTTCACCGACAACTTCTTACACATCCGGGCCAACGGGGGCCCCTCGGGGCCATCGTGTTTCTTCCGGTGGGACAAGGCGCAGTACCCTGACTCACCACAGAGATATTTCCCGGATGACCCCGACATTTATCTGCGGGCGTTCCACGACAATATGGTGCTGGCTGCCCAACTGTGCAAGGAAGCTGGCCTGAAGGGCTTCTTCATTGATCAGGAGGCCTATGGCTCCTGGACACAGATGCGTAGTGATTTTCCCCTACAGGCCTTCGGAGAACCAATTGACCGAATCCTTGCCCGGGCTCGCGACAATGTCGCTTCCGTATTTCACGACGTTTGCGAGGTCTATCCGGATATCACTATCATCCTTATTCCCGGAGGGTGCTACCGCCCGATAAGCTCGGACGATATCCAGTTGCTGCAGATGGCCTTTACTGATGGGATTCTCCAGGGCCTCGGGCCACAGGCGCGCCTCTTCGATGGTCAGGAAAAAGCTTACGACCTAACCCTGTATGAACGCTTTGTCCAACTGCGCTACAATACCCGCCAGCGGGGATTAAAGTACACCACCGTACCTGAGCTGTACCAGCAGCGGATGAAGTACGGCTTCGGGGTATGGCTCGACCATCGCAGCCGGGCGCACGGGGGGTTCTTTTCTGATCCGCGCCTCAATCACTTTACTGCTGAAGAGTTTGGCAATGCCCTGCACTACGCGCTACGAGCCAGCGATGGCTACGTGTGGGTCTACAGCGAACAGTCAATTATGTGGCCGAGCGGCTACCACCAGGATGCCACTCCCAACGTTGCCGATGCTTACTACGAGGCCATAGCCAATTGCCATCAGACGCGTCCAATTAACCTGGGGCGCGACCCCCGGGGAGCTGACCAGGAGCCTCTACCACCGCCGGCTGCTACTATCAAAACAGCCGGTGACACTTTTGCCACCGCTACCAAGGGCCAAAATCTGGAGCTCATTATGCCTCTGAAGGACAACTGGCAGATCTGGATTGATCGCGAGGACCGCGGACTGTGGTCGTTGATGGATGAAGTCCTCAGCGAACATTCTTTGTTGCCCTGGCGGCCTATAAAGGTTGGCGAGTTCTGGGAACGGCAGGGCTATCAGTACAATGGATATGCGTGGTATCGGACCACCTTCCAGCTACCCAAAGAGTTCGAAGGCCGGCAGATCTTCTTGGTGCTTGGCGCCCTGGGCAATAAGTGCCAGGTGTATGTAAACCACGGTTGGGCTGCTATGGAGTGCCTGAATCCGGCCGAACAGGACGCCATTCAGCAGCAGGTGTCCTCCAGCAGCCCCGACTATACTCAAGCACTCCGTCCCTATAATATCGGCCCGGTAGTCCTAAATTTGTCCAAGTATGGCAAGCTGAAATTCGGTGCAGACAACCTTCTCTGTATTTATGTTATCAATTCGCTGGGGCCAGGCGGGCTGTGGAAGCCAGTGTGGCTGGCAGCAGGAGGAAGCGCAAAATGAACTGGGTAGATGTCCCGTATCACAATCAGACAGGGCAATGGATTGTAGGTGAAGAGCAGATAGAAGTATACAACATCCAACATACGGAGGTCTATCGGTCGCCCCAGGAGCCCAGCTTCGTCTGCTGGGTGGTCCTGTGGCGCGAGGCGGACGGAACGCTCAAATGCGCCTTCACTGAGGCAAGCGGTGATCCGGCCCGGTGGCCGCCTACTTATAACTTCAACGAGCCGGGCATTGAGTATTATACTAAGACCTTCATTTCCAAGGATCAAGGGCAGACGTGGACTGACACCGGATGGAAAGAGCCGCAGGATCCGTTGTGGGTGATTAATCCTGATCACCACTGGCGCCGCACTGTGGTTATGCCGGACGGCACGCTGCTGCGGTTGATGCCCCACACAGTTGAAGGGATAGTTGAAGACGGGAAGCTGACAGTCTACCACGAAGAGTTGGAAGGGCAGCAGCACAATAGTTGGTCAAAGATGTTTCCCTTCACTGAAGAAGCGGCAGTGGTTCATCCCAAGCGGATGGCGATATGGCGCTCGGCAGACGGGGGAGAAAGCTGGGAGGAGGTCTTCTGCGACGCTGCCTCGCCTTTCTGGGGCAGTTGCCTGCTGTTGTGCGAGGACGGTCGGCTGGTCACAGTTGGTGCTATGAGTCGTATGAGTGGCGGCGTCGGTATACGTGAATCCTATGATGAAGGCCGGTCGTGGTCGCAGCCCTGCCTGGTGGTCCCTGCGGAAGGTGAGTTTGCCGACATACAACTGGGCGAGGAGAATGAAGTGGTGGAACTGTCTGATGGGCGGTTGCTGCTGGTTTGTCGGACGGACAATGCCGAGCATTTTGTACAGGCTTACCTGACCAGGACAGCACCGGGCCAGTACGAGGCGAGCGACATCCGCTTTGCGCCGATGCCTCACTCAGGTTATCCGTTTCTGCTCAAGTGCAGTGATGGAAGCATTTGGTATGCTGGGCACGGTTCTCATTTTGTGACGCTGGACGGCGGCGTAACGTGGCAGGAGCATCACATCTGCAGCTCCTATTACCCGCAGATGATCGAGATTGAACCAGGCTGCATCCTCAATGTCACCCAACAATCAATCGGCGACAATGCATTCCCCCACACGCAGGATGCTGCCATTGGACAGACACGCTTCTGCTACCGCCGAGCTGACATCCTGGAGCAGCGCGATGCCAGCATTCCGCTGGCGCTTACCGTGCTTGAGGGACCACCCAGCTCCGAGAATCGGCTTCGTGTATGGGTGCGGGCCGAGGGACGCTCCGGGGTGGCCTTCCGCGTCCAGCCAGGACCGTCGCCTGACTACTATACGTATATGCTGGAGTTGGACACTCCTGAGAACGAAGAAGCAAAGGCAGGGACAATGATGGACGCCTTTCATTTGATTGGTAAAGTAACCGGCGGGCAGATGCAGGTGCTACGTCGGCGGTATTTGGGTGAGATCGCCGTAGGCGAATGGGTGCAGATGCAGGTGCGAACTGATGGCGATCTGTTGCAGGGCGCGACGCACCACAATGCTCCGTACTACTTGAGTATCCGCGACAGCTCCCTATCCCAAGGCGGTATTGGATTGGTGACTGCTGCCAGTTTGGGAGCTTTCAAGGTGCTGGAAGTGTTGGCACCTACACAACTGATACGCGAGGGGTGGTGGAGATAGCACACAGGAGCTTCCTCCCTCGCCGGAGACGCCGACCACGATATCTGTGTCGGGGTTAAGCGACCGCAGCACCAGTTTGAAAATGCTGTGATGATAACAAGTTCCACCACAGTCAGAATGTAGGAAGGTGTCGCAGAAGAACAGTTGGAACAGTCCCCATTAAGCTGATTACTCGCCAGAAAGGATGTAATGAAAATGCCCGAACCCGATGTGCGTACTCAAAAGATGATTTCGGTTCTAACCCCAGAAGTCAAAGGACAAATAGACCGGCTCCGTATGCGCTGGGCCTTGTGGGAGGGCCTTTGCCTGACGGGCTACGATGACCATGGCCCCTGGGGAGAGTGGGATTTGATTCCGCATGTGCCGATCCAGCGCAGTCGCATCTATACCGGCACCCCTCACACCGGCTCGTACAACCACCACTCGCAGCTCACCAAGTTCCAGGGCAAGTACTACTTTATCTTCTCCAACGGTATCGTGGATGAAGAAGAGGCGGGCCAACGCACTATGCTGTCCACCTCAGAGGATGGTGTGCACTGGTCGGAGGCAAAGTGTATCATACCAGCAGATGTCGACGCTGGAATGTGGCGCAATACCATAGGATTGTACAGTGACGACCGCCAACTGGTAGCCTGGACGGATACCAAGTGGGACAAGGTCCACTCCACTGAGCCGGGCATGAGTTCGACCGGACCGGCCACCAAGTCGCGCCTGGACGCCTATGTTTCTACTGATGGGGAAAACTGGGAGCCCCATGAAGGCCTGGGCGAGAGGGTTTGCTTCTTTGAGGCACCTCGCCCGACTCAGGATGGCACCTTGCTCACCGGTGGCACTGCCCAGGGAGGAGCAGCAGCGCTACGCTGGGCTGCCGACAACCCAGCCTCTGCCCCTG
>JALGTJ010000127.1 GCA_029821415.1 Candidatus Zipacnadia bacterium | reverse complement strand
GGCGAGGGACATCGGCTATGAAGCAATCTGGAAAACTGTGGGACGTGGCACTGTATATGGTCGCCGCTGTGGTAGTTGTGATGGGTGGACTGGGGGCGCTCAGTGCTTTAATAAATCCGGCTGGTCGGGCAGGACAAGCCACCGGCCGGCCTACGGTCGGGATTGTGCGCCGTTTGCGCGAGCCGTTCCCGGGCCGGGCACGCATCAATGTGCTCTTGCTCGGGTCGGACGATGTGGACAATGTGGGCCGTTCGGACACCATCATGGTCTTGTCGCTTAATCCTCGGCTCAAGCGTGCTGCGCTACTGTCAATTCCGCGAGATTCACGGGTGTATATACCCGGCCATGGCCTGGACAAGATCAATAGTGCCTATGCTTATGGGGGGGTGGAACTCGCGCAGAAAACGGTGGAGCAGTTTTTGGGCATACAGATTGACTATTATGCTGAAATCGGATTTGATGCATTTGTGCAGGCTGTGGATGAGCTTGGGGGAGTAGATATTGAAGTGCCCGACCCCTTTGGGGGAGGCAGAGGCCTGGTCAAGCATACCTATTACGACTCCATTAACCTTAAACCTGGCTACCAGCATCTGAACGGCAAGCAGGCTCTTCAGTTCGTGCGCTATCGCAATGACAGCGACATCGAGCGAGCCAAACGCCAGCAGCAACTGCTACGTGCTCTGGTTGATCAAAAACTCAATATTATGAACTCCCGCCGCTTGCTGGCTGCAGGTAGCAAGGTCCTTGAGCAGCTGAACACTAATATTGACTGGTATACTGCCTACGATTTTCTGCGCGTGCTGCGGCAGATATCGGCCTCTGAAATCATGATTGGTACTGTACCCATCGCGGACAGCTCCATCAACGGAATATATTACGGAAAGGTGCGCGAGCCCGAGTTGCAGCAGCTACTGAGTGAGCTCAACGACTACGTCAGTGGGGGGCGGCAGCTCACCGGTACTATCCAGGTGCGCAACGGCAGTGGGGTTACCGGTATTGCTGGAGTCGCCGCCGAGCGGTTAGCTGAAAGCGGGTTTGAAATCGCTGATGTTGGCAACGCTGATAGTTTTGAGTATAGTAGGACGGTCATAAGTCACTGTCCGGGAGACCGCGCGCTTGCGCAGAGAGTTAAGGAATTGCTGGCAGTGCCAGATGCCGAGCTCGTCGAGCAACACGATTGGCAGAGCAATGCCGAAGTTAGGGTTGTTGTGGTACTCGGTAAGGATTTCGATGCTGACCGCCTGACGACCCGACGGGCGTATTGATATGTGCTTACCAAGTGAGCACTGACTGCAAGCAAGTATCAGGCAGAGAGGAGCCAGCTTTCTTGGAAGAGACTTCACAAGATCATGCCTTAATTGCGGCTCAAGGTGCCGATGAGGCCGGGGCCCTGGACATAGTCGTTTTAGACATGCGATCATTAACTGCTGTTTGCGATTATTTTGTCATCTGTCACGGCCGTTCGCCAATTCATATTCGCTCGGTGGCCGACGAGATTGAGGAGGCTATGAAGCGCCACCAGATCACCCGACATCACCGGGAGGGTCGTGCTCAGGCCGCCTGGATAGTGCTGGACTACATTGACGTTATTGTGCATATCTTCACTGAGGAGGCTCGCAATTTCTATGTGCTGGAGCGGCTGTGGGGAGATGCCCCCCGCATCCGGGCGGCCAGAGGGGCCCCGAACGACTTAAAATAGCGTCATCTTCGCTTGGTGCAGGTGAGCTTATGGACAGCGAGAGTCCCCAACCAACCGACGAAATGGAATTGGGGCTTCTGTATGAGAAGCTGCGCGCAGCGTTACACTACCAGCGGATAGAGGAGGCGGAAAAGACAGCCAACAAGCTGCTGGAGGCAGCTCCCGAGAGCACAACCAGTTGGGAGTTGTGGGGCGATGTGTTGTTGGCGCAGGGTAAGATAGAGGAGGCGGCGGACGCTTTCAAGAAGGCAGTCGAGTTGGAGCCAGCCAATGCCGATGCTGAGCGTAAATATGCCAGTGTTCAGCTCGATTTGCATCAAGCCAAGTGGCAGCGCCAGGCCTTGGAAAGTGGGGATCTATCCCAGTTCCGCGGCGCTGCCAACAAGGAACCAGGCACTGCGGCGGCGCGCTCGGCGCTATTCCCCGGCCTCGGCCAGGTCTATAACGGTGAGTACGAAAAAGGTCTCATTATGTTCTTTGTGGGCCTGGTCTTCCTCACCTTGACGGTTCGGCTGGTGGCGACTTGGCTTTCGCCCCACGAATCGCTGAGCACACTCGCGGCGCTTTTCGGATACCTTGGTTTGTTTGGTGGTATCACGCTGTATATTTATGGCGTCTATGACGCTTATCGTGGCGCTCTACGAAACCAAGAGCACCCATCGGTTTCCCCGCCGAGTGAACTCCAAGACAAAGGGGGATGATCTGCTGTGGCCGATGAATCCCCCGCCAAGTTGCTGGGGAAGGTCCTTCGGCTCGAAAAGAGTGGGGGCTGTCGCGATCGGGCTACTACCAGGGGGATGAGTGAGTTCATATGTCGGTGGCTGCCGACAGTGGTGTCTATTGCTACTGAGCAGCAAGCCGAAGCATTCAGCCGGCTTGCAGAGAAATTTGCTGCATACTCCGATCTACCCCCTGGGCAGCGCGCCGATTTGGTTGACCAGACTGTCGGTCTGTTGCAGCAATTGGAAACTGACCAGCTACAGGCTGAACCAACTGGGGCACAAGCGGGCGAAATCGGCTGGGATGACCCGATCACGAAGCTCGAGGGGGTAGGCAATAAGCGGGCTGAACTGCTGGCGACATTAGATATCTACACCATTGGTGATCTACTACTGCACTGCCCGTTGGGTTATGAAGACCGCGGCCAATTGACTACAATTGCGGACCTGGAGCATCGCGCGCGCCAGACGCTGCGTGTGGCAGTCAGTGGCAAGGGTCAGATTGTCAGAAGTGGGAAGCTGACCATTGCGCGTGTACCTGTCCACGATGAGACCGGGCGGTGCACGCTGGTGTGGTTCAATCAGCCCTACCGGGCCAGTATGTACGCAGCAGGTACGGAGCTGCTGGTCACCGGCAACGTCAGGCTGGGGAAGAAACGGCCTACGATACGGGTGGAGGAGGCTGAGCAGGTTGCGAACCTCCCTGATGACTGGCAGGAGCGACTGGTGCCCTACTACGCGGTTACTACCGGGCTTTCGCAGACGATGCTGCGCCGGCTGATTACCCAGGCACTGAGCCGCTGCCGTTCAATCCCCAGCGGACTGGTGCCTGCCAGTATTGGAAAGCGGCGAGACCAGCCCGGCTTGCCGTGGGCGGTAGCTCATGCCCATGGCCCTGCCGATGCCGAGGAAGCTCGACAGGCGCAGGCTCGCTTGGTCTACGAACGGCTCTTTGCCCTGCAGGCAGCACTCGCCCAGCGTCGTCACAATGTCAAACAACATAACGAGCAATCCGTCGTTGCCTGTGATGGGGTAATAGATGAACTGTCGGCGACCTTGCCGTTCACCCTCACCAAGGCGCAGCGGCGAGTTATTGAAGAGGTGTTGGCTGATCTGGCCAAGCCTGAGCCACAGTACCGGCTTATCCACGGCGATGTTGGCTCGGGCAAGACCGTGGTTGCTGCTGCAGCCTTGCTGGCAGCGGCACGAGCTGGGCGACAGGCGGCGATGATGGCTCCTACCGAGATCCTGGCCGAACAGGACTGGGCGGTCGTCACAGAGTTGCTGGAGCCGTTTGGCATTAAGCCAATGTTGCTGACAGGTAGTATGGCCGAGGGCGACAAGCGCGTGATACACAAAGAGCTGGCTGCCCGGCGTATTGACTGCGTGGTTGGTACGCATGCACTGTTTCAGGAGAGTGTAGAGTTTGCGGATCTGGCAGTGGCCGTGATAGACGAGCAGCAACGGTTTGGTGTGGCGCAGCGCGCGCGTCTGGCGGAAAAGGGCGTGGGGACAAACATACTGGTTATGTCGGCCACTCCCATACCGCGGACCCTTGCTCTGACCGCCTATGGGGATTTTGATGTGTCAGTGGTGGATGAGCTGCCGCCGGGCCGCCAACCAGTCCACACCGAACTGCTCACTGGTCGGCAACGATCCCGGGCTTACGAGACGGTCATTGCTCATGTTGAGCAGGGTCACCAGGCCTTCATTGTCTGTCCGGTCATTGAAGAGGCTAAGACCAAGTATGTGACTGCCGCCGAAGAGCTTTTTAGGCACCTGAGCCGTCATGTCTTTCCGAACTTGAATTTGGGCCTGGTTCACGGCCAGATGCTCAGAGACGAACGTGAGGCGACAATGGCG
>JALGTJ010000126.1:345-5267 GCA_029821415.1 Candidatus Zipacnadia bacterium | reverse complement strand
CAGGCGGGGCTCTCTGGCGCGCTAACGGGCGCAGCCCGGTGCCGCCTACTTGGTTTCAGCGGCGCAACTCGGGGGCGACCTTCCGTGGGGCTGTTGGCGCCGGCACTTTCACCTTATCACCGGCTCGCTGTTGCCGCAGCTCCCGCGTACTCCTCCCCGTCACAGTCTTTGCTTCTCAATTTGTCCAGAGTATACCCGAACAGGCGGACGCTGTCAACATACAGCGTCTCGGAGGACAGATTCACGGAGTAGAGCAGGCGCCTGCCATATCGTACCGGAGGGGTGCTACGCCGTTTTCTGCTGTTCGCTTTTGCGAATCAGTTGCGTCGGCAATCGCCTCTATCGCCCCGTCTGCCATGACCAATTCCACATTATCCAGCAGTCGCATCAGCTTCTGATACTGGCGAACCAGGGCGTTCTTAGGCTCAATCAGGATACGCTGGAGTGCCTCGTGGTCCAGTGAGTGCAGCGGAGCAATAGTCGGCAGCCGGCCGATGAACTCGGGAATGAAGCCGAAGTTGACGAGGTCTTCGGGAATGACCTTGGCTATCAGTTCGTCGTCGGTCAGCTCAATGGCGCCTGAGGAGACTGCGGCGAAGCCAATAGCCCGCTTGTGCAGGCGCTCGCGGATGATGTCAGTCAGCCCGTCAAAGATACCGCCACAGATGAACAGGATATTGGTGGTGTCAATGGGTATGTACTCCTGCTGAGGGTGCTTGCGGCCGCCCTGGGGAGGGACGTTGGCGATGGTCCCCTCCAGGATCTTCAGCAGGGCCTGCTGGACGCCCTCGCCGGAGACGTCGCGGGTGATGGATGGGCCTTGCTCCTTGCGCGTAATCTTGTCTATCTCGTCAATGTAGACGATGCCTCGTTCGGCACTTTCTATGTCGCCGTCGGCGGCGATGATCAGCTTCAGCAAGATATTCTCAACATCTTCGCCAACATAGCCAGCTTCGGTAAGCGAGGTCGCGTCAGCGATGGCGAAGGGCACCTCCAGCATCTGGGCGAGGGTCCGCGCCAGCAGAGTCTTGCCGCAGCCGGTTGGGCCGATCAGCAATACGTTGGTCTTCTCCAGCTCAACCTCATCGTCAACGGCTCTTGCCTGCACGCGCTTGTAATGGTTATATACTGCCACCGACAGGATGCGCTTGGCTTTGTCCTGGCCGATTACGTACTCGTCAAGATAGTCGGCAATTTCCTGAGGTTTGGGAATAGCGGTTAGCTCAGGGATAGCCTTCTGCTCACGGCGGTTTCGCAGGATCTCGTTGCACAATTCTACACACTGCGGGCAGATGTAGACACCGGGACCAGCGATCAGTTCGTGAACCTGGTTGGGACCGCTGCCCTTCTCGCGTCCGCAGAAACTACACCTCAGTTTTTGTCCGTCTGCTAAATCAGTTGGTTCCACTGGTTATAGTGCTCCTCGCTCCCAGCGCTTATGTCTGTTCGCTTTCTTTCTCGGGCTGTCTACGGGCTATTGAGTCAATGATGCCGTATTCCATGGCCTGTTCGGCGTCCATATAGTAGTCCCGCTCGGTATCCTGTTTAATCTTGTCCAGGGGCTGGCCGGTGGCCTCGGAGAGGATATTATTGACCCACTCGCGCAACCGCAGGATCTCTTCGGCCTGGATTTGTATATCGGTGGCCTGGCCGGCCAGTTGTCCCCAAGGCTGGTGGATCAGCACTCGCGAGTAGGGTAGGGCGTAGCGGTGTCCCGGCTCCCCGGCGGCTAACAATACTGCGGCGATGCTGGCGGCCTGCCCGATGCACCAGGTATGTATCTCCGGTTGGATATACTGCATTGTGTCGTAGATGGCTAATCCAGCGGTTACCGAGCCGCCCGGGGAGTTGATGTACATAGAAACGGGCTCCAAGGGGTCCTCGCCCTGCAGATAGAGCAACTGGGCCACAATGAGGCTGGCCAGATTATCGTCAACGGCGGTGCCGATGAAGACAATGCGCTCGCGCAACAGCCGCGAGTAGATATCATAAGAGCGCTCGCCGCGAGGCGTTTGCTCAACTACCATTGGTATTAACATAGGCTTCTATTCCTCCTGGGCTGGCTGCACCGTTTCAGTTTCCATTGGTAAGTCGGCTTCGTTTATCTGCTGCATTTCCTTTCCTTCCACTTCCTGCTCTGGTTTGCCTGCTTGGCGGAGTTCCTCGACATATTGGTCCATGTGCCGCTTGGCGCGTAGCGCATAAGCTTCCCACGGTACCTCTTCTATTTCGGCGTTTTCCAGCAGAATCTGTATTATGCGCTCCTGCATAGCGAAGTTGCGCAGGCGATTTTCCATCTCTTCGTGGATTTCGGCCGCCTCCCTGACCATCTGTTCGTCAATATCGTTTTCCGCTGCATACCGAGGAATGGCTGCCTCCAGGTCTTCATCAGTAATCTCAATTTGTTCTCGGTCAGCTATGGCCTGAAAAACATAATGCAACTTAAGCCCGTCGGTGACCTGGTTGCTTACTATATCCTGGTCGTCGCGCACAGCCCGAACAGATTCCTCGGCGCTGAGGCCTTGGCCCTGCAGGTACTGCATATACGACTGTAGCTGCGAGGCGGCCACATTGTCAATTAGTTCTTGAGGCAGGTCGATTTCACTGGCCTGCATCACCAGGTTGATAGCCATGTTGCGCAAGCTACGCTCGGCAGCGCGGCGCTTGCTGGCGGCAAGTTGTTCGGCAATTCGCGCGCGCAGTTCCTCCACACTGTGTAGCTCTTCGTCTACATCAGATGCAAAATCATCATCTAATTCGGGCAGCCTGCGCTCTTTGAGACCTTTAATGGTAGCCTCAATGGTGACTGTTTGTCCTGCCAACTCGTCGTTATCAAAGCTCTCGGCGATCTGTGTCTCGTCGGTGACCACCTGGCCTATCATATGCCCGCTGAGCTTGCGGGCCACCGGTTGATCCGAGTCGCGATTGGCGATAAATTCGGACTCGGTTTCCTCTATAATTTCCCCGTCAGGTCCGCGAATCTTCATAGCCACTCGCACTAGGTCGCCTTCAGCCACCGACTCGCGCTCCACCTCAATCTCATCGGCGTAGCTTTCGCGAAGTTGCTCGAGCTGCTCATCAATCTCTTCATCGGTGACTTCTGCTCGCGCCTTGATTAGCTTCAATGCTGTGTAGTCGGGCAAGTTCGGTTTGGGGTGGACGGTCAGCACTGTTTCAATCTCAACAGGCTGACCCTCGGCGAAGTTTTCCACCTCATCCAACGAGGGGATTTGTGGTGGGAAGATGGGCTTCAGATCGCTATCTTCGAGTGCCGGGGCATAGATATCGTCCAGAAACGCTGACCAGGCCAGCTCTCGGATAAGCTCCTCGCTGTAATGACGCTTAAGTATGGCATTGGGCGCTTTACCCGGGCGGAATCCGGGCACCCGCCCTTTGTTGCGCAACTGCTCATAGGCCTTAGCGAAGACTTTATCTACGTCTTTGCTCTCCGCGGTCAATGTCACTTTTACTCTACTGCCTGGCATTACTTCTTTGTCCAGCTTCACAGCTATCGCTTCCTGACTACTTGAGAAGATTGTGCCGCCGCCCATGTGAGGGCGACGTGCCACTCCACTATATTGATGATACTGAAGGTCAGGGCAGGAATGCCCCGATTGCCGGCTACCTAATGGTGGGCGCGGGGAGATTCGAACTCCCATGGGTTGCCCCACATGATCCTAAGTCATGCATGTCTACCAATTCCATCACGCGCCCAGAGCAATTCTGCTGCTATTGAATATTGCCCAGTAGCTCCACCAACTGTCGAGCGCCCTCCAGCATCAGCCACGGTGAGCCCCAGTGCTCAATGCTGGCTGAGCCCTCATAACCGTCGGCGAGCAGGATATTGAGCACGTCCTCGTAGCTGACATCCGGCCAGTCGCCGACCGTCTCAATATTCATATAGCGATTGGGCTTAACGTGCAGATGGCGGATGCGCCCCTTAATGAGCGGGTAGCCCTGCTCCAGCGGGTGCTCGCCGCGAGAGGCAGCATTGTCCACATCCCAGGTCACTGCCAGGTGCGCGCTGCCCCCACAGGCTGCAATGACCTGCGCTACCTCCTGGCACGTCCCGGAACAAGTGGCCATTTCCGTCTCCAGACAGAAATACACATCCTCCTGCTCGGCTCGGCGGACAATCGGTGCCAGCCTTTCGGCAATCAGCGGCAGCAGTGACCCCAGGTCAGGCCGCGGGGCGTTCTCATTGTACCGGTCGCCATGCCAGCTTTCTGGGTTCCAGCCCGAAAAGCCGCGGATGACCTTGGTGTCAAAGATGTGTGCCAGCTCGCACATTCGCACAAACCACTCTTGGTGCCGCTGGCATTCCTCTTCATTGTATAGGTCGCACTTACCGACCGGCGAGCCGATGCAGGTCACCCGCGTGCCGTACTCGGTCATCACCTGTTGCATTCGGGCGACATCGTCGTCGGTGGCCTCTTGAACCCGCTTGCCCCAGATGCCGCCGCGCAGCTCGATGCAGTGGACGCCGGCACGAGCACTTAAGTCCACCGCCTCGCGGAAATCGGCGGATACTTCATCAAAGAACATACACGCGTCAATCACAAGTGATAACTCCTGATGGTTAGTGTCGTTTCCTGCCCGCTAACCATTGTCCACAATCTATATGGTGGGTCGTGCAGGGCTCGAACCTGCGACCCGCGGATTAAGAGTCCGCTGCTCTACCAACTGAGCTAACGACCCACCTAATTGCTTTCCTAGCTCAGTGGCACAGGCATCCTGCCTGTGTTCTTTCCCTTTTACGGGCTGGAAGCCCGTGCCACTGAAGGCCAAATCCTGTGTTGCTGTGATGATGCTGCTGTCAAATGGCGCGCCTGGAGGGATTCGAACCCCCGACACCCGGATCCGAAGTCCGGTGCTCTCTTCCACTGAGCTACAGGCGCACATCGGCCAGCAGCAAGCAATTG
>JALGTJ010000126.1:0-332 GCA_029821415.1 Candidatus Zipacnadia bacterium | reverse complement strand
GCTGTCGCGGAAACGTATCTTGCCATTCCGGCCCTGGACGATTAGTTCTGATCGTTGATTACGCGCAGTTTGGCGTGCGGCTGCGATTGCCTCTTTTTGGGTGGCGAATATTTTGGTTGCTCTCGCTGCCCCTTCAGCTTTCTGGGCCCAGCGGCCGTCAGACGTTGGCACTACCCATTGGTTATTGCCCATAATATGCTTCTCCTCCTCTAACGCTGCGAGTTGCCTGTTGGGCGGAATAACAAAAGGGTGGGGTGGACGATGGGACTTGAACCCACAACCACCTGAGCCACAGTCAGGTGCTCTGCCGATTGAGCTACGTCCACCACCAA
>JALGTJ010000125.1 GCA_029821415.1 Candidatus Zipacnadia bacterium | reverse complement strand
ATCCGCAACCCAGTTTCATTGTCCATAGCGGCAGATGTCCCTGGCGGATAGCCTCTTGGGCCAGCTTGCGCAGTGGCATATACGCGATGGTGACATCATGCCAGAAAAAGACCTGGCCGCCTATTAACACCTGCCAGAATAGCAGCAGACCGAAACTCACCAGCACCAGAATTGTAAGTAGACCACCACGGCGCATGCCCTATACCCTCAGGCAAAATTAAAGGCAGTAGTTCGCGATGGCAGCAACCTTTACCTGCCCGCCTAAGCAGTCACCTGAGGCAGCAGCTACACCACAGTTCAAACCGATTAGCTGCAGCGCAGCCACACGACAAAATTGAATTCGGGCACACGGCGATCAATGACAAACTCAATGGGGTTGCCACTATCCAGGTAGGAAGTCCGTTCAACCAGCAACAGAGGGGAATCAACTGGAACATTCAGATACTCGGCATCGCGAGGCGTGGCAGCGGTGGCAGTGATGATCTGATGAGAGGCTGTGATGGCAATCCCAAAGTCATCGCGGAGCACATCGGAAAGAGCCTCGCTGCCACTCAGGCCTCGCTCAATTATCTCGCCAAGCCGGCTGTATGGCAGGTAGCTGCTCTGTAGTGCCAAGGGGTTGCCGTTGGCCAGACGCACGCGCTCAATGAATACTAATCCGTCATCACCGGCAAGCTGTAATTGTTCACTGGCTTTGGGCATATCATCGAGAGACATCTGCTTCAAATTCAATACTATTGAGCGGGCCTGCCACCCCCGTTCAGCCATCTCGCGGGTGAATGACGGGATCCGATCTTTCTCGATAAGCTCCTGAAACAGCGGCGTGGTGTCAGTGACATAGGTACCCCGTCCCTGCCGAGGAGAAACAATGCCGCGTTTTTCCAGCTCGCGCAGGGCCTGCTTAACGGGGGCAAGACTCACCTCAAAGTGCTCAGCAAGCTGCTGCTGGGTGGGCAGCTTGTCGCCAGGCCTCCAATGAGCCAGACGAATCTGCTCTTCGAGGATACGCATTATCTGTACATAGAGTGGCTCACCGTTATGTTGGGAAAGTCGACCCAATTGTAGTCGAGGCATCAAGTAACACCTGAGCAAAATAGGGCACAAGATTAGGTACTGATTATACCAAATATACTCTTTTCTAGCGCAACTGTCAAACTGATCTACGATACCCTCGTTGGAAGGATATGCATAAAGCCAACCAGAGCTTGACAAAACAACATGCTGTCGGGTTCAATAGTACGCGAAGTTGATCAAGCTAATCGCCAGTGAAGGAAAGGGCTAGACTATGGCCATACGTTTCCGAATAGTATCAATCGGCCTGGCCTCATCAATAATAGCTCTGCTGACAGTTGTGCCAAGCTGGTCGAACTCATCCTGGTTTGACCCCGCCAAGATGATGCCGACCAGCGCAGTGCGCGCTGGCATGCGAGGTACCGCTCGTACCGTCTTTTCTGGCGTTGACATCAAAGAGTTCAATGTTGAGGTTCTGGGGGTACTGCCAAAATTCCAGGAAGGCTCTGATATCATCTTAGTCAGAATACTGGATGGGCCGGTGGTGGAGCAGAACACAGGTATTTTTGCGGGAATGAGTGGTACTCCAGTGTATGTAGGTGGGCGGCTAATAGGCGCAATCGCCTTTAGTTGGTCCTTCCAGAAGCAGCCAATTGCCGGAGTAACGCCCATAGAAAGCATGCTGCAGGCATTTGAGAAGAAGGGAAGTAGTACCGAAGAGTCGTTGCCGGCAGCACTGCCGCGCCCCCGTACCCCAGTAAAACTCGCGGGCCACGATGTCACAGCCGTGCGAGTGGTCAGCACAAAGTTCGACCAAGCCTTCGTCGACGCACACACTCTGGCACTGCGCCCGGTGGCAACGCCCATATTCTGCTCCGGCTTCGGTGACAGGGCTATTCATCACCTGGGCGATTTCTTCCGTAGGTACGGTCTTGAGGCCATTGCCGGCCCAGGGAATATGCACCGCAACATAGACATTGAGTTGCAGCCCGGTGCCACGTTAGGGGTACAATTGGTCTCCGGAGATTTCGATATCAGTACGGCAGGCACAGTGACCTACCGCGACGGTAACCGCCTCCTGGCCTTCGGGCACCCTTTGATGAAACTGGGGCAAACCCAACTGCCATTGACCACGGCCTGGGTTCATCAGATAGTGACAAAAATGGATTTCTCATTTCGGATGGCCTCCGGCATCGCCCCGGTGGGTACATTGGCCCAGGATACCGCGTGGTCAATAGCCGGCCAGCTTGGCTCGGTTCCAGACATGATCCCTGCTACCTTTGAGATTCACGACCTTGACAACGACCTCTCACATACTTATAGGGTCCAAATCTGCAACGACCCTGTCCTACGGCAACAGCTTATTCTTATGTGCGGTTATGACGCGATCTCTGCCGCTTACGATGCTAACGACGAAGGCACCGTGGAGGTCTCCTTTACCGTCCAGGGGCAAAAAGGCGCGACAGTCAGCAGAGCGGATACCTTCGCCTTCCAAGGTGAGCCATCTGCTGACATTCTGTCGGATATGCTCTCGGTGGTTACCCTGCTGGAAAAGAATCGCTTCACGCCCCAGCCTATCAGTGCCGTGAAACTGTCTGCCAATATCAGCCGCAGGAACCGAACGGCCACGATTGAGCGAGTCTGGGCAGAAGAACCGGTCGCTCGCGCCGGAGAAGACGTCACTTTGCACGTAGTAATTCGTCCGAACGGCGAAGACGCAACCGAAAAAGTGGTTCGCCTGCATATGCCTCTGGAACTGCCCAAAGGCTACCTGCGGCTGGCGGTCAGCAGCGGCGGCTACGGCTGGATGCTACGCTCGGGTCTGCGGCTGCTAACCCCGGAATTCAATAAGTTGGAAACGGTTATCAAAGAATACGAACAGATGGAGCAAAACACGCAACTGCTAACGCTCGCTGCTATTCCCACAGTAGGCTTGCGGATCGGGGATACACTGCTCAACAATCTGCCAAAGACAGCAGTGTCTGTCATTTCATCAAGCGAGCGCACCGACATCGCTACAGGCTACTCGGAGCTGTCCCAGGTAGTGGATACGCCCTATGTGCTGGATGGTTTAGCCGTTATGATGTTACCGACGGAAAATCGTCAGGGCGAACGGGCTGGAGCCAAGATGCCAGTGAAGTTGCCACCGGCCGCCGAGGCAGGGCCAGCGATGCCAAATGCTGGCGGAAGTTCACAATGGATGAACGATAGTGAGCTGTTGGCGGCACGATTGTGGTGGGCCCGTTCGGCCTTCGCCAGCAACCAGGTAGCTCAGTTTCCACTGCCGCCGACAATCAAGCAGCTTCAGCCCGAGATGCCTCCAATGCCTGAGGAGATCAATAAGCTGCTGGAGAAAGCCAAACAGGAAGATCTAAACGAGACTGAAGAAGAGGAGACTAAACCAAAGGGAAAACAGGAAGAGGCCGATGGCAAGGTTATCAGAGGCAGTAACTCCTGGCTGCACGATTCCCCGGAAGATTACGAAGATGGCACTCTCGCCGGCCTGGGGGTGCGTGACGACGGCATGCTGGTCACCACACCGCCGTGGCAAGTCGCCGTGACAACACCAGGCAATACGTTCTGGAGCCTGGCCGCGGATTCGTCAGGCACTGTGTTTGCCGGCGATGCGAGCAGTGGTGACATATACTCGTGGCAGGAGGGCAAGCTCAGACCTTACTTCCATACCGGAGAAGCGCCAGTCAGCGCACTGCTGGCTGCCCACGACGGTAGGTTGTATGCCGGAACTTGCGGCGGCGGAAAGATCTTCGTCATCACCGAGCAGGACCAGGGCAGGGTATTCTGTGAGCTTCCCGTGGAATATGTATGGGACATTGAGCCAGCACCCAAAGGTGGATTGCTAATCGCCACGGGCTCCCGTGGGCTTATCTACCGGGTTGATGAACAGGGCAAGTACTCGTTATATGCTGACGTTCCACAATCTCATGTCTTGTGCCTGGCCGTGCGTGACAACGTCGTCTACGCAGGCACCTCGGCACCCGGCGCTGTCTATCAAATAGGCCCACAGCGACAACTTCAGGGTGTGCTGGATGCCGGCGACAATGACGTAGCGGATCTGGTGGTTTCTGTCAATGGTGCGCTGTACGCAGCAACGTTCGGTGACCGCAGCAAAAGCTGCGTGTATCACATTGAGCCGCCCGGTGCCCCACAGATCATTTACCAGGATAGCGACCACCCGATACTGGCGCTCCTGGCGGCCAACGGGTGCGTCTACGGAGGCGCGGCCTCGGAAGGGACCGTCCTTGCCTTTACTAACGATGAACACTATACAACGGTCTACCGCAACAAGGAGGCCGGGGCAATTCTATCCCTGGCGGGCGGAGGCAATAGTCTGCTTTTCGCCGCTGGAAACAATCCTGGTCGGCTACTAACGTGTGACTTGTCTCGCACTGCGACAGGTCTGTATACTTCGGATGTACTGGACGCAGGGCGCTCCAGCCAGTGGGGAGACATCAGGTGGTGGGCGCAAGGTGAGCAGGCTGATAACATCGTCGTCCAATGCCGCTCAGGCAATACCCGCGACCGTGAGGAGGGTAGTTGGAGCAGTTGGTCACGTCCATATCACAGCGGCATGCAGATTGATGTTCCAGCCGGGCGTTATCTGCAATACCGCATCAAAGTACCGGTGGATGCGGAGAAGGCTACCACAAGCCTGAAAGCGATAAAGATCACCTACTTGCCAGCCAACCAAAAGCCTGAGCTGGAAGTCAAGGCTCCTGCCCAGGGCGCGGCGCTGCGCAACAAGGCCAAGATTGAATGGACCGCGGATGATCCGGACGATGACAAGATTGCAGCCACCATACATATCCGTCGCAGCGGCGGTAATTGGGAACAGATTGCTGGCCCCACCCAGGAAAGCTCATACGAGTTAGATACAACCGAGTATGAAGCCGGCAATTATGAGATCAAAGTAACCATAACCGACCGTCCCAGTAGTCCCAGCAGCCCGTGGCAGGTAAGCCAGGTAATCACTGGCGTGCGCATTGACAACGAAACCCCGACGTTGACATTGCAGCCGCCGTCTGGCAAACAAGACGAGGCAAAGGTAACCTTATCCGGAATTGCCAGCGACGCGCAGACCGCCATCGCCTCGGTTTCCTGGCAAGTTGCCGACAGTGACGAGTGGTGGGCAGCTCAACCCGCTGATGGCATCTACAACGAGCCAGTTGAAAGCTTCAATATAGCTACCGGACAACTCCCTGAGGAGGCCAAGCAGATTGTGGTGCGAGCCTGGGATGAGGCTGGCAACACGATGGACCAGAAGGTGCGTCTGCCCTGGATCCCCGAAGAGGAAGTTGCCGCCGAGGAAGAAAAGCCACAAGGTCCTCACGAAAAAAAGCCCTATCGCCGCAATCAGCTCCGCCGGCGTGACATCAAAAGCCGGATTGTAGACACCAACGCCCTCCGGACAAATCGGCTGGGCCGCCCTGCCAGCCAGGTAGCAGACCTCCTCAGGACTGCGCTGCTCAATGGGAATTTCCGGGACAAGTCTATAGTTGACAGTGGCGCAGCGACGTAGAAAGGTACTGCGTGTCGGGCCGCGGCCACTGCTACTGTGTACGTACCAATCTTGTTGGCCACATCACCATTGGCGGTGATGCGGTCGGCTCCGACCACCACACAATCCACTTTATCAGCCTGCATAAGCGAAGCGGCAGCGCTGTCGCAGATGACTGTACAGGGAATGCCCTCCTCGGCCAGTTCCCAGGCGGTCAGCCGCGCGCCCTGTAGCAGTGGCCGGGTCTCATCGGCCCAGACATGGATGTCTTTGC
>JALGTJ010000124.1 GCA_029821415.1 Candidatus Zipacnadia bacterium | reverse complement strand
GCCGGCGTCCAGGCGAAGTCCGTGCAGACCGTGAATGTGCAGGTCAATAAGCCCTGGTGCCAGGTAATTGCCATTGATATCTATGACACGGTCGGCATCTCTTGCCGAGACAGCGTCAGTCGGCCCGACGGACTGGATCCTGCCCTCCATCAGTGTCACAGTCTGCTGCCTGACTACCTGATCCAGTTTCACTACGGAGGCATTTGTGATTAGCACGCGTGACATAAACAGTTCCTCCCCAATTGGCTACGGTTGCTCTGGTGCTGCTTTGCTTGCAATTGGTTGATCTGGTGGTTGTCTGGTGGTTGCCATTCTTCGCGTAGTATCTTCTGATACTTGGCGCAAAACAAGCAGTGGGGATCATCGCACAGGAGCAGTGTTGGATCGTTGCCGATAACCTGTATTGCAATCTGAAAGAGCTGTTGGGCATCAATCAGTTCCAGCTTCCCCAAGCCTACATCCAATCTTTGTGTTTGCCAGCCGGCTACCCGTAGAGCGCGGAATAGTTTGCGCTCGTCGGCGGGCGGAGTGTACCAGTCGCGATGTCCGGGTAGCCATTTGGGGATGGCCACCGTCTCTATACTGCCATCCTCGCGTTCTATCCAGCCGTAAGCGCGCTTGAGAAACGGCAGGTTGAGGCAGTCCTCAATAAGATGAATGAAGGTTAAAGAGCCTAAGGGGGCGCCCAACATCAATATCTTGCCGCCGAGGTCTACCAGTTTGCCCAGTGGACTCCGGCGGCTGGCTGGGGAGTCGGTCTCGCGATGGTCCTTGATGCATTCTTCGCTCAGCGGCCCAATGACTCCGACCGAATGGGTCGGATGGCGGCTACGGACCACGCCAGCGCGGTCCAGGAATACCTGGGGAATCCGTCCGGTCCAGACCCGGCTTTTGTCAGGATGGTAGGGTCTGATATGTGAATCGCCCGTCAACTCAACATCGTAGAAGAAAACGCACCGGCTGAATGTCGGCAAAACCAGGGTTCCTTCCGGACCGAGCACCGCCAGCAGAGCATTGATGATTGTATCAGCTCCACCCTCAATGTGCCCCAGGGCACTGAGCGAGCTGTGGACAAATAGCAGATCGCCATTAGTCACACCCACATCACGCAGGGCGCGTTCAATATCCTGCTGACTGAGACTGTGGACATACTTTGCTTCCAGATAGCCGTATTCAGCCAGCATCTCAGATTGTCCTACGATAGCCCGCACTTCACTATCAGAGAATGTGCGGCCGCTTTCAGCCTCCAGACATTCAACGATCTGCAGGAGGTTGCGTTCTCCATCCATATATGCCAGGGGTGCCAACTGGAGGGCGTCATACTGCGTCCGCACCTCCTGGGGAGCACGGGCCAGATCCTGAGGGAAGCCGGGTCGCGTACGCGTACATGTAATGTTGGCGGCAAGCCTACGGGCATGGCTCAGAGTGCGGTCATCCAGTTGCTGCCGGGCCGAAGCAATCGCGGTTTGGACTTGCTCGTGCGCCAGCAGCGGCCACCGTTGCAAGGTATCCAAACGGTCGGCATTACGCCTGTGCAGGTACTCCAGCCGCTGGCGTGCCCGTAGCCAGGCCTCAGCGGTCGCTTGCCTGTTGTCTGCCAGTTGGCATGCCAAGCATTGAGCTTCGTGGCTGAGAGTACCGCTGCCTTCTGCAGCAATCTGCTCTGCAATCCGGCGGCCGTGCTCTGGCTGTATTGTTGAAAGTGCCAGGCAGTAGGCGGCACTGATGACGGTATTGTTCTGCAACAGCCGTCTATCAATGGTATCCATAGTCTGCGCCGAGCTGTGCCAATAATGGTGTTCAGGTCTGGTCAGCCAGAGCGTAGGGATACCCAGAGTCGGGTCACCAATGACGGGGTCGTCGCTGAACACACCGTCTTCCACTTTCCAAGCCATATCCGGGTCTGTGCGCTGGAACTGAGCAGCCACTAACTCCGGCAAAATCAGATCGCCGAAGAAGCTGTGCGCCGGTTGACTTTGGGTAACCTGCATGGGACCGTCCACCACCACCCGGCTGATAGCAATGCCGTCCAGAACCAGTGCCGCCAGGATGTTGTCCAGGTCGCCACGGCGCTGTTCCAAATAGGCAGCGTAGCCGTAGACTTCGGCTGTTGTCATTAGGCATTGGCTCGTACAGATGAGACACCAGCCAGATTTCCCACTCAGGCCGCTCGGAGCCAGGGATTATGCCAGTGACAATGTGGAAGTGATCGGGATAGTGGCGTGCGCTAACCTGGGCACGCACCTGCACTCGGCCCTGAGCGCAGGCATTGCGCAGCGCTTCGCCCTGGCGTGGGCTGATCGAGAATCCGATAAATGGCTTATCCCGCAGTGTCGGCCACCAGTTAGGCCCGGCCGTAGGCCAATTCTCCCAGCTAACGCCGTCCGGATTGGCTAAGCGATCTCGGTTCCAGTCCGCTATAATTCCTGCTGCTCCCAAGTCAATAGCCGCCTTCACCAGCCAATGGAGCCGATGGTGGGGGCTGAGCAGTACGAACTTGCCGCGCGCGGAGGTGCCTGCCCACATCTGCTGCTCGGTTATTAGCTCTGTCTCCAGTCCTTGCGGCGGTGTGGCTGCAGAGCCGAGTATAAGATGCTTGGGCTCGCGTTCCCAGTCAGCGAGGACCGGGTTGCTGAAACTAACAGGAGCGCTGACCACCTCCAGACGCCCATATTCCGCCTCCCAGCCCAGTGGCATTATGCAATCATTGAATACGGTCTCGCCGTCAGCAGGTATGGGAATCATCTCCACATCAGCAAAACCCGCCTGCTGCATCTGCTCGGCTGCATACCGGGCCGATTGGTGGTAACTGCTGAAACCGAAGCGGTATTCACGCCGATAAAGCTGTTCCGTGCGCATAAGCAGTCGCTCAAGATTGACCCGCTGAGTTAGTTTGTGTAGAAGCTCTTCGTACATATTTCCCTCTCCGGAGAGGAGTGCTCTGTCTTATGCTGAGTATGTACCGCTAAGGCCCAAGTGAGAGATGAACAGTCCTTCGGTGCGAATGCCGAAGGAGCTTTTGCGGGACCACTGACCGGGCCCGGTGGGATCAATACGGCCAGAAGCGGTAAGTCGCGAAGCCGCCGACAGTCCCTATCACCCCCCATAAGCCGCCGACGAAAAACTCGCCGAGAATGACACCCATGAAGAAAGGCAGTAGGCTACGATATAATTTATGGCCGCCATAGCGCAGCACCGAACTCTTGATTATCCACGCTACCAGCATCGGCAGCCACAGCAGTCCCATAAACATCATACTTGAGGCGGCATAACCGGCCGGGTGAAACGGCCACCACACAAAGCGCTGGCGCATCAGCATCAAGCCGATGGTCAGAGCAGCGCCGCCCAGTAGCCCGCCCAGTCGTCCTGCGTGAGGCGGCCGTGGATAAGTCAGCCAGTCCATTGTTCGCTGAAAGGCCGGTTTAGCCAGAAAGCTGGCGTCACTGGTGGAACGGATGAAGCTGTGGGTATAGCCCAAATGCAGCATACTCCAGTAGCCGGCGATAGCTCCCAGCACAATCGCGATGGTAATGGCGACTAACATACCCGAGGTGGGCAGGCCCCGGCGCTCACCCAGAGTCAGCCCTTCCAAACCGTGGGGCATTGGGTGGCTGCGCTGCACCCTCACCAGCCAAAAGAATAGGCTCATAGGGATCAAGTTACGCTGCCCGATAGCTCGGGGACCGGCAATGCCGACCATGACGGCCAGCGGGCCGGTGAAGAAGTCGTGTACAGGCAGCCCGAATTCTGCTCGCATCCGCGTGATGGACAACGATATTAGCAGGTAACCTCCGAAAAAGAGCAAGACGACTGGGATACCAATTCCCATCAGGCTGTTGGCGAATACGACTATGAGGGCAAAGCCTATCCCTACTACAACCAGCGCTAAACGATGGAGTGAGCTGCTCCGTGACTCATCGGGTACATCTCGGCCGCCGAGCGCACTGCGCAGTAGCCCGATGAAGTAGTGTCGCCCTGTCCACAGGGCGAAGATACCCACGCCGGCGTAGGCTCCAAAAGTCTGTTCTGCGACGTAAGGAAATGAAGTCTGCTGGACCTGGCCGATGAAGTAACCCATCAGCATTTGGGCCTTCCAGAACCAGTAGAAAAACCAGCAGGAGAAGATAAAATCTGGCGGCATCATATAGCCCAGGCCGATAGCGAAGGGGTAGATGGCCATTGCTGTCCAGCCCATAGCAGCCCACGGGTATTGTTTGGGTGTCCAGGCGGTATAGGTGACATGCAGCGATGGCACGCTGGGATAGAGATAAGCGAAGCCGTTGAGCACATCAATGGCACCAGCGATACCGAAGCCAATCCACAGCAGCTTGTTTCCCAGCAGTTCCTTGCCTATCAACTGCAATCCGGGCCGGGTTAGCTCAGTCGGCAGTTGGATGAGCGGATAGGAAAGCCTCTCCTGGTCATTCCAGCGTCGCCATACCAGCAGATTGAGGCCCATCATTACTCCTACCAACACCAGCACGAAACCAATCCAGATGGCCCCCGGCACCACCCAGGGCCGCAACGCCTCCCATGAATACAGGTAGCCGCCGCCCTCCCAGAAACTGTTTACTGCCCGCTGGTCGGTGACTATCAGGGAACGGGGAAGTCCGCCTGAGAGTACCTCTTCCCACCGGTTTTCCGGGCTGGCGTAGTAGGTGAAGGTCGCCAGCTCAGTTACGAGAACCTCCAGGAAGTCATGCCCTCCGATTGCACTGGCAACGCACAGCATTACATAGACGACTACCAGCTCTCCTGGTTCCAAAGCCCACCGTGGCAGCCAGCGGCGCAGTAGCAGGTTGATTAGTGCGAGGACGAACAATATAAACAAAGCATTGAAGAAGAAGGAAGCAGCCGTGGGCATGCCCGAGTCCCAGACCAACTCCATGCTCTGAATCCAGATGGCGTTGAACGGAATCAGGATAACTGCCAGGACTATGGCCCGCCAACTGACGCCCCGGCTCAGCACGCCTTTTGTACGGCTACTCTCGGTCATTAACTACCATTCCTTCTGCCCATGGCTATCTGTCTCCCAAGCATCTGTGATGGGTCTGGGCAAGTGAGATTTCATCAGACGACCGGATTCAAGGCAAGCCCACAACAGATACCTATCCCATCAGGTCGTCGTGCCAGTATCCATTGATTATCGGTCCCAGTGGATTGTGGCAGGTCACCCGGTCCTTCACCACCAGTGTGGTCACTGGAGCCTCCGAGAACTGCTGAAATAGAATATCGTGGCCCAGGCACAAGCCCATAATGACATTCAATTCGGTTTGTCTCTCGTTGAGCACCAGGGCCTGGCCGACGGGATTGCAACCTCCATTCATGGTGCAGACAACGGAGTCCACTAAGAAGCCATGACTTTCCAAAATCTCAATGAGCGCCTGGGTCTCTTCGCGCAGCCCCACACAGAAGGCCACCCCCAGGTGGCTGATACCCATCCGCTGGCAGAACTCCACTAACTCGCGTACCCGTGGCCATTGTCGGTACCCGGTTTTCTCGACTTCGGCAGCAACTTGTGCACACCGCTTCACTTCGGGATCCTCGCTGCGTATCTTTTCGGCTTGCGCTATAGCCTGTTGAGTGACTCGTCGCGGGCACCACCGGGGTGTACTATCAATATCTTCAGTGGTACAAGCAGTCCCGGCACAATTAGCACAGTCGACGTTGGTCATTGATATACCTCCTCTAAGATTTGCCGGAGTCAGGCCTGTTGGCTTACTAACTGCTGGTCTACTATTCTTTGCACAGCGGTACAATTCCTTGCCGGTGTGGGCTGCTTGCTGACTTATTGGTTTGCATAGAGGGATAGTGGCACCCCGGAGGGAAATTTACGCGGAACAGGAAGCTACCTGCGTGGTAAGGTATTCTCAGCACATAGCTACTAGAAAGGATGGAGAGCAGATGAACCAGACAGTTCGAGTTGGTTTTGTAGGAGCTGGAGCGCATGCGACGGGGAACTTATATCCCCAATTGCATAAGATACCGGATCTGGATCTGGTCGCGGTCTGTGACTTGGTTCGAGAAAAGGCCGAGCACAACGCCCGCTGGTTCGGTGGCCGTAATGTGTACACCGACGTCGAGCAGATGTTAGCCAACGAGGAGCTTGACGGTGTATATATCTGCGGACTGCCCGATATGATGGATGAGGTCGGCCTGCAAGTGCTGGAGGCCGGTCTGCCGATCTTTGTGGAGAAGCCGTCGGCGGTTGACGTGCCCAAGGCCCGAGAATTGGCGCAGGCAGCCGATGAGCGAGGTTTGTGGGGGATGGTTGCTTTTATGAAGCGCTTTGCTCCAGCTTACGTGGCGGCGCACAATATAGTTCACGCAGCCGATTTCGGCGGCCTGCAGATGATAGAGGTAACCTTCACCCAGGGACCGTATCCTCAGTGGTCGGGAATAGAGGATACTATGCTGGCTT
>JALGTJ010000123.1 GCA_029821415.1 Candidatus Zipacnadia bacterium | reverse complement strand
CTGCTGCTGGCGGGTCGTTATGTCCTCGGGCGAATAATCGGAGCAACCCCGCCCGCCCAGATGCTGATATACACCAGTATGGCATTTACGGTGACTCTCATAATCCCGTTGATAATACAAAGACTGAGCAGGGTCAGGCTGCAGCAAGGCGAAACAGCGCAATAGAAGAAACCGGGAAGGAAGAGCCGGAAGAGCAGCGGAATAGTACCATAATGATCAGGCAAATGCTCGCGAAAGCCAGCCACGGCTCGCTGATAGCTGGCAATCAATGTCTGCAGAAAGGGGGCGATGAGGATAAGTCAAGCGTCACTGGCACAGCGCGTTGGATTTTCCACGTTGTTTATGCGTTCTAATGGCTATAGCCTGCCGGAGGCATTGGACCTGGGTTACGATGCGGGGTTTCGTACGGTGGAGGTTGTGCCCACCACGATTCAAGGCAATACCGGCTATCCCACAACGGGCTTTTCCGTCGGGATTGACCTGGACGAAGCTACCCCGCAAGAAATAGACGAGTTGGCTGCAAGCCTGGCACGCTTCCCACGTCGCAATGTTCACAGTATGAGTCGCGACATCAACATTGCTTCCCGCAACGCCGGCATTGCCCGTGAGTCGGTTCGCCAGTTTATGCAATGCGCTCAATTTGCTGTCGATATCGCAGCCCAGTCGGTCACCTTCCATATCGGGCTGCCTAATCTGGGTGAGCAGATCGGGGACGAACAGTTTGTGATAGAGCGCAATATTGAATTCGGCAAACGGATTGCTGAGTTTGCTGAGAATCACAATCTGAAGGCAGGCTACGAGAATCTGGGAGGCTTTCCCAATATCAGCCAGATGCAGGAAATAATTGATCGCGTAGGCAGCCCCCGTTTCGGCTGTCATCTGGATGTGGGGCACGTATGGTTGGCAGGGGATAAAGATCCGGTCCGGTGGGTGAACGAGCTGGGGCCGCACCTGGTGGCCGTACATGTGCACGGCACTTATCACCGACCCGACCGGGGGTTCGAAAACCACCAATCGCTGGAGCTTGACGACTGCACTGATTTTCCGGCTCTGCTGGCGGCGCTGAATGCTTGCGGATTTGATGGGCCAATGATCCTGGAACTGCTCGCTAAGGATATTCCCACCTATCTACAGATGTGCCAGCGCAGTCGGGATATTCTTCTGAAAGCGGGCGAAGTTAGCGCGTAACGACTCCAAGACGCGAGGTGAATATGATGAAACAGGCACTGATGGTCTGGGGAGGATGGGAGGGGCACGAACCTAAGCAGTGCGTAGATATCTTTGCACCCTTCCTGGAAGAGCAGGGCTACGAGGTCCGCATTGAGAACACGCTGGATACATACACTGACGAGGATTATATGAAGACTGTGGATCTCATCGTGCCAGCGTGGACGATGGGACAAATAAGCGACGAGCAGGAAAAGGGTCTGCTGGCGGCCGTTCGTGGCGGTGCGGGCATCGCCGGCTGGCATGGTGGGATGGGCGATTCGTTCCGCGACCGTACCGAGTACCAGTTTATGGTAGGAGGGCAGTGGGTTGCTCATCCGGGCGGAATTGTTCACTATACAGTCAACATCATCGCCCATGATGATCCAGTGATGGCGGGATTGAGCGACTTTGAGATGAATTCCGAGCAGTACTATATGCATGTTGATCCGAGCAATCAAGTTCTGGCAACCACTACCTTTAGCGGCGAACAGTGTGCCTGGATTGAAGGCTGCGTGATGCCAGTCGTGTGGAAGCGGCATTACGGTCAGGGTCGAGTCTTCTATAGTTCGGTGGGTCACGTCGCTGCGGATTTCGACGTGGATGAGGCCAGGATTATTGTCCAGCGCGGTATGCTGTGGGCTAGTCGCTAGGCGGCATAATTCAGCTTAGCTTCATGCTTGTTGCTGGTGCTGGAGTGTTGGCCTGGAGGCTATCGCTTCGCGACTGCGAAGCGATTCGCCCCAAGCGTATTTGGTGAAGGTAGGGAAGAGGAGCAGTGTAATCACGGGAAAGAACTCGTAGTAAGCACGAAGCTCGTCAATCCACGCGAAGGCCATCGCTACCGGCAAGATCATCGTCAATACCCCCAGCCCACACTTCAGTAAGCGGGGTTTGTGCTGCCAGTCGTGGAAAAGTCCTCCTACCAGGACAAGCAGCACCAGCACCGAGATAATATCATATGGCAGATGGCGAAAGACATAGAGATTGTGGCCGAGGAGATGAACTTCAAGCTGGCCGCCGGGATTGTGCCGAAACGTCCAGTAGAGTATGCCCTGCATCACCGCAAAGACCGCCAATTGAGCCGCTATGTGTCGCAACAGCCAGGTGCGCGGCATCTGGCGTAGGTAGTGCCACACAAAGAGCGGAGTGACCAAAATGAATGTCTCTTTATTCAGGCAGCCTAGCACAAAAACAAGATAGAATGCTGGCCACCTCTGGCCAGCAAGCAGGTACAAAGAGAGGGTGAACAACAGTAGCGTAGGAAAGTCGTGTAGGTAGGCCAGATTCGCCTCGCGGAACGTGACCGGCAGCCACAACAGGGCAAATACCGGCACCAGATCAGCAGCCAGAGCTGAACCGGAATACAGCCTCAAGAAGAGCAGCCTGATAGCATAAGCAAAGCCGACCAGGCAGGCAAAGACAATCGCGGCTGCGATTATATATTCAGAGAAGTACTGCGGATCAATGGGATTCCGTGCGAATATGCTGGCGAGCCGCTGGTTCTCCTGTGCTGTCCAGGTAAGGGACTGCCGCCATGGGTTGGGCAATGTCGAGTTGACGCCTCTGACTGTTAGGGGAATCAGTTGCCGACGCACGTAGGGGCAAGGGGCCTGCCCCGTTACCATAGTATGAAGACAGAGCAGCGGCTTGTTGTGATTGTGATCAATAGCTGGTCGCAACCACAGAACAAAGACTAACAACGCTAAGGCCGTGTAAATGACCCCAACCAACCATTTTCTCAGTGGTGAAGTCGTCATCAGCCGACTCGTCTTAATGTATTGTTAGGGTGCGAAGGCACCAACTTATTTGGTCTCATCCGGCTCTGCTAAGCCCTGCTCATCCTCTTCTTCTACCCAGACCTTCCCTGTGCCGCCACAATAAGAGCAGCGCACAATACCCCATTGCTTCTTACCCCGGCCGGCGGCAGTCAAGCAAATGCGACAGCTTCGCCCTCCGGCGGCTCTACACATTCCCTGACCGCCACAGTGCTCACATTCTACTAACTTTTTTGCCATCTTTACCACTCTTCCCAATGTATACTGGAGGGTCATCTTGAGTTTTGGTCACTATCTGCCCAGTATGCCCATAGCAGCCTGGGCACTACAACTGGGCCAGCCGCCTGTGGCTGAAAAGCTCCGGACAGCAGCGGTAGTAGCCCATAGGTGCGCTCAGAGGGAGCGCAGCCGAAGGCGCTGCGAGCTGCCTCCAGCATCTGAGTGAGGTTGCTGTCGGCAGAACTTAGCCCCGCGGCTGTGGTTGTCGCCAGCACACACTCCAGCGCGCGGCGTGCTGCCCAGATGGAACTGTCAGCTCCCGACCACATCAGATACGCGGCGTGCCAGCGGAAGCTACCCTCAAGGATCGGCAGATCGGCAGTCGCCAGCAAGTACGTTGCTGTGACCGACCCACCTGCGGTGTATCCTTTGATCTCAACGAGTGTTCCTGCCCGATTGCGGCCTTCTATTAAGTCGCCTATCGCAGAGCATGGGCGGGAGCGGCGGGTTGCTATGTTTGCTGGCGCCAGCTCAATCTCGCCCAGCAACTCTTGGCTAACAAACTCTACTGGCGATAGTTTGGATAGTATGGTCAAGGCGGCTTCCTGGGAACTATCACGATACTGCTCTCCGGGCAGGCGACCCAGGCCGCGTAGTAGCGGAGTAAGCTCACGGAAAAATGGAGTATACGGCTGGCGCCAAGCAAAACACAGCCGCGGTTGCCTCTCGCAGTGCCCCTCCACCGTTATGACTGTATGACCGTTATACTCACCAACATTCGCTCGCACCTGCCAACCCTCAGGTGCCTGGCCAGTCAACTCACCCTCGGCCGAGGCCCATTTAATGGTTCTTCCTGACAGTTGCTCCGGGCAAGTTGCGGTTAGGCGGGGTAGGGACAGTCTGTTCAATATATTCTCCAATATCGGCAGGCGCTGCTCGAACTGATCCGGAGGGGCATACGCTGCAGTCAACAGCATAATCGGTTCGGCAGCAGCCACAGTGACGATCGCGTGTGCGCTGTCGTCTCCGAATTTGAGAGTCCCACTGAAGACGTCAAAGACTTGCCTGGAGCGCTGAATAGAAAGATGAGTGCTGGCAGTAAAACTGCGGCCGATTAGCGCTTGCCAGTACTGGCAAATGGTG